>JBCBAO010000121.1:0-7948 GCA_038532405.1 Pseudomonadota bacterium
CCCAAAATGACGGAGTCAAACGCCTCGGATTTATAGTTGATGGCCCGTGTCGCCCCAAGGTCTGCACAGACCCTGCACTTTTCGTCAGATCCAGCAGTCGCATAGATAGCGCTCGCCCCATAAGTGCGGGCCATCTGGATAGCCATTACACCTATGCCGCTGGTACCGCCATGGACCAGAAAGCTTTCTCCCACCTGAAGATTGCATCGGTCGTAGACATTTGCCCAGACGGTCATCATCGCCTCGGGCAGACATGCGGCGGCAACAAAATCCATGCCATCTGGAATTGGCAACAGCGAGCCCTGGTCAACGGCTGCATACTCAGCATAGCCGCCCCCGGCCAAAAGCGCGCAAACCCGGTCGCCTATGGACCAATCATCCACCGCATCACCGAGGGCGACAATCTCTCCAGCGCATTCCAGGCCCATAATCTGAGATGCGCCCTTCGGCGGCGGATAGAGGCCGCGACGCTGCAGGAGATCAGCGCGATTAAGACCCGATGCCCGGACACGTAAAAGAACCTCATTGGACGTTATTTCGGGCTTTTGGACATCCTCAAGTGCGAGGGGTTGGTCCGCCTTGACGACAACGGCTTTCATCATGTCCGGCATGGAATAATACGCTCCTAAGGGGATAAATCTTGATTTTGGGCCGGTCTCGCGGCTTTGTTCAGAGGTGATAGCGCTTTTGGGATCCAAGACCAATGATCGATAATGAAGACCAGGCACCCGCACCGAAGCTTGATCTGGAACGGCTGTCGGAAGATGAGCTGCTCGCCAGGATCGAAGCGCTAAAAACGGAGATCAAGGCGTGCGAAGCGGAGCTTGAACGCAAGCGCTCGCACCGATCAGCCGCCGATGCGCTTTTCAGCGGCGGTTAACGGACTACAAACCATAAGTCACCTAGGTGATAGAAGAGTGTGAGTTTTGAGGACCATCCATGGCAATTGAGCAGACCGCGCGTCCGGAAGATGAGACGTTCCGCGCCTTTGCTGGCGGAAAAGTGTTTGAACGGGTTTTTGCCGAAGGAATGGGGCTGGTGGAGGAGACAGCGAGCTATCTCGATGGCCCCGGCCGCGCCATGTCAAAGGATCTCCCGCGCGAAGCACGATTGACCTACACAGCCTGGAGTATGGAACTGACGACGCGGCTTATGCAAGCGGCATCCTGGCTTGTTATGCAGAAAGCGGTAAGGGACGGAGACATGCGCCGCGATGAGGCGTTTTCCGAAAAATATCGATTGAACCGGGAAGGTGCAGCCCTTGATGCGAGCGCTCAAAAAGGGCGCGGATTACCCGACCGGTTTCTTGAACTTGTTGCCAATGCTGAAGCGTTATTTGAACGAATTATTCGGCTTGATGAGGCGCTCTACAGTGGCAAGCCGCGTGGTGGCCAGAGCCCCGTGACAGACCAGATTGCCGCCCTCCAACAAGCCGCGGAAACAGGTGCATTCGACCCACTCGCAATCTGGAGCAAGGCCAAATAGGCCGAGGTATTTATGCGCCTCGGCCCGCGGAGACGACCGGTATTCCTATGCCCAAAGCACGCCAACACTTCACATATGCCCCCGAGCCCTTATGGTCGCGCGCAGCTAGTGATCAGGGCAAGGGCCGACTATGGAAGCGTTTGAGACATTTATTGGAAATCTAAGCGGTTTTATCTGGGGCGGCAGCTGGGGCGACGCCCAACTCCTGCCATTTGCGCCGCTCGCTATTTTTCTTCTTGGGTCTGGTCTCTACTTCATGGTGCGCCTCGGGTTTCGGCCGCTTCGCCGCTTCGTTCCAGCGCTTGCGGAAGTGTGGGGCGGCCGCAAAGGGGATGGCGACCCAAATACAATCACCGCCTGGCAGGCCCTATCAACCGCGCTTTCTGGACAAGTCGGCACGGGAAACCTCGCCGGAGTTGCAACGGCCATTACCCTCGGTGGACCCGGGGCAATTTTCTGGATGTGGCTGACCGCGCTCTTTGGCATGGCCCTCGCGTTTGCCGAAAGCTCCCTGGCGATCAAGTTCCGCGAACGCGATAGCAATGGCCGCATTAATGGCGGGCCGATGTATTATATTAAGAACGGGCTTGGCAAAAACTGGGGATGGTTGGCCGTCTTTTTCTGTATCGGGACACTGTTCTCCGCAACGGCGACCGGCGGCATGGTGCAGGCAAATTCGATTACGCAAACCGTTGTACGCACGGGTGCAGACCTTGGCGTTACTGTTCCGACCTGGAGCGTTGGGCTGGTCCTCGCCGGATTGACATTTGCGGTTATTATCGGGGGCATTCAGTCCATTGGGAACGTGGCCGGAAAGGTCGTTCCATTTATGGCCCTTTTCTATGTGGGCGCGGCTTTTGTCGTGCTGATGCTGAACGTTACTGAGATCCCGGGTGCCCTGGCATTAATTGTCCAGTCCGCATTTGGCCTCCAAGAAGCAGGGGCCGGACTTGCAGGGTACGGCATGGCGGCAGCTGTCCGAGCGGGTGTGGCGCGCGGTCTGTTTTCCAACGAGGCGGGGCAGGGCTCAGCCCCAATTGCGCATGCTGCAGCTCAAACCAAAAATCCGATCAAACAAGGCGAGATAGCCATGATCGGCGTGTTCATCGACACACTGGTAATCTGCACGATGACAGCACTCGTAATCCTGACAACCACGGGAACGTGGGTGACGGCCGATGGCAGTGAGACAGAATATATTTGGTTAGCGGCAGATTTAGAGGCGTCCGCCATCACCAACGCTGCCTATGAGACAGCCTTTTCCGGCGGAGGGTGGATCGTCACGATCTGTCTGGCGCTTTTTGCCTTCACGACAATCATAGGCTGGTCTTATTATGCCGAGCAGGCGATTACCTATCTCGTCGGTGACTGGGCCACGAAGCCTTTCCGCTACATCTGGGTGTTTGTTATCTTTTATGGTGCGCTTGCGCGGGTGGAATTTGTCTGGCTCTTCGGTGACCTGGCCAACGCCTCTATGGCCTTCCCGAACCTGATTGCAATCTTGGCGCTCTCAAGCGTTGTCGTGGCTATGCACAAGGCCAATGGCGATCCAGATACAGAGGACGGCGACTCGGTGATGCTGGCCAGCGGGGGAATCGCAGAGCCTGCGGAATAACTAAAACGGCTGGCATCTGGCTATCTGTTCGGCGTTCCTGCGGCGGATGACGGGTTGCCGTTTGGCACACGAGCCAATGGAGGTTAATCTCTAGCCAGTTTTGATCGATGAAGGGGACAATCAGATGATCAGATACGCTATCGTAATGGCAACCTTTTTGTGGGGAACCATTTGTCAAGCCGCAGCCATGGGCGGGGCAGTGTCGAATGAACCAAGGGTGGCCCTCGTTATTGGGAATGCCGCCTATGAGCAGACGGGGTGGGCCCTAACCAACCCGGAAAATGATGCAACCTTGATGGCAGATACGCTTACGGCCATCGGATTTGATGTTCATCTCGTCTTGAACGCCTCCGAGGAAGAGATGGAGGACGCATTTGCCATTTACGGGGAGCGCCTGGCAGGTGCAGGGCCAAAAGCTGTGGGCGTTCTTTATTATGCTGGACATGGCGTGCAGTCGCAGGGCGCAAACTATCTGATCCCGGTCGATGCCAGGCCCCGAACCGAACAGGATGTCTGGCGCCAGGCCCCAAGGCTCGGCGAAGCAATCCAGTACATTGAGGCGGCTGGAAACGATGTCAATTTCATCATTCTGGACGCCTGCCGGAACAATCCCCTGCCCTCGGCCACGCGTTCGGCGGGCGGAAACGGTCTAGCAGCTGTGCCCCGCTCGCAAGGGCTGCTCATCGCCTACGCCACCGAACCCGGATATACAGCAGCCGATGGCCAGGGAACGACAAATAGCCCCTTCACAACGGCCCTTGCGGACGTTTTGCCGACAGACGGATTGGTCGCTGAGCTCGCTTTCAAACGGGTCGCAGACAGGGTCAAAGCGGCGACTGGCGGCGCGCAGAACCCTTTCTACAATTCGGGCCTTACTGGCGCTGATTTTTACTTTTCGAGGGCCGTGGGCGCAGCAACCAAAGCCCCGCCCCAGCAAAAAGTCCGGATTGTCCCGCCACAGGAGCCTCAACAAGAGCAAGTCGTCCTGACCGACCCAGACGTTCTTTTCGGTGCCGATGGTCCAGCCCAGTCCGCTCTGTCTATGGCCATCGCTGGGGAAGCCATAGACCGGCGCAACTTCAGGGACTGCGAGGCTTGCCCGGCCATGGTGGCCGTGCCTGGAGGTACATTTGTCATGGGATCACCGGAAGAGGAGGAAGACCGCTTAGCAAGCCGGGAGCGCGCCTCTTTGCCGATTAACGTCCAACCCTTTGCGATTGGAGCCTATGAAGTGACCTGGGGCGAATGGCGCGCTTGCGTTGCTGCTGGTGGGTGCGAGGACGCCGATATTCGCAACAATAGCTACACACCGCCTTTGGACGATAAACCTGTCACCCATGTCTCCTATGAAGATGCAGTGGCATATATCGCCTGGTTGAATGGTACCTTGCCGCCTGAACGGGCCAATTACCGGCTCCCCTCTGAGGCGGAATGGGAATATGCCGCACGGGCGGGTACACGGACGCCATTTAACACGGGCACGACCATTACCGGTAGCCAGGCAAATTATAATGCCCAACGCACCTATGCCGATGAGGAAAAAGGGGAATACCTTCGCCGCACGGCACGCATTGGCAGTTACCCTCCGAACGCTTTTGGCCTCCACGACGTCCATGGCAATGTCGCAGAATGGACGGCCGATTGCTTCATCCTAGACAACCGGGACCGCCCAACGGACGGCAGCCCGGTTGTCTCAAGCAATTGCCGAAAGGCAACAGCGCGGGGCGGATCATGGCGGCTGATACCCGGCCACGTACGCTCGGCCGTACGCGACTCCGAAGTTCTGACCCACTTTAGCGACGAACATGGGTTCCGCGTGGCCCGTTCCGTTGACCTGCCCTAGGGCCAAACTGCAAGTATGGGATGTGTCGCCGGCCCGATCGAGCTAAAGTCGTGGCATGAGAACATACGTAATCTTTTTTGCCTTTTCGCTCCTGGTCGCATGCGCAAGCGGTCCAACCCCTTATCAGCCGGCGACCTCGGAAACCGGTTTTGGCTATACCGAGCAGCCGATCGAAACGGGCCGATACCGGGTGACTTATCGCGGGAAAACGCCAACGGAGGCGCGCACACTGGCTCTGCGCCGTGCGGCCGAACTGACCTTCCAGGATGGGAAGGATTGGTTCCAGGTCGTGGACTCCTATACCCAGGTGCTAGGGTCCCGCGGCGGGGGGTCATCGGTCTCTATTGGCGGTGGCACCGGAGGCCGCAACTCCGGCATCGGCGTTGGAATTGGCTTCCCAATTGGCGGATCGAGCGCGCCGGGCGACACTGAGATCGGACTTGAGATCATTACCGGAACGGGGGAAACGCCGGATAACCCGGATGCCTATACTGCAAGCTCAGTCCTGGAGAATGCTATTGTCCGATAGTCCGTCCATCAGGCGGGGATCCGGTCACCTTTCCAATCAAGCACATGGCCGCTGTCGTCCGGCACGAGATTGTCAATCACGTCCAGGAGATGGCCAGCAGACGTATCGGGTGTAAACACATCATGGCGAATGCCGCCTGTAAAACGCTCAGAGAGCGATGTGGCAACTGTACCGGGGTGAAGCCCGACACAGATCGCTTGATCATTTCGCCGGCTTAGCTCCAAAGCATAAGACTTAATCAACATGTTCAGAGCGGTCTTGGACGCGCGGTAGGCGTGCCATCCGCCGAGCGAATTGTCTGTAATAGACCCAACCCGCGCCGATAGCGCAGCAAAAACACCGCGCGCCTTGCGCGGAAGCAAGGGCAAAAAGTGCTTTGCGACCAGCGCCGGGCCAAAGGTGTTGATCTTAAAAACCAGCTCGAAGGCCGCCATGGATTGATCACGGAATGCTTTTTCGGGCATCAAAGTCTCGCCGTCGGAAAGTATCCCGGTTGCGACTATCACCAAATCCAATTGGCCACTGGCCGCCTTGATCGCAGATGCGGCTGCGGAGATTGACCCTTCATCGCAAATATCAATTGGGTGATGGCTTACAGACGGTCCCAACGGTGCCCCTCCGGAGCGCGATAGGGCATGGACTTCAACGTCTGCATCGCGACCGGCAAGGGCCTTGACCAGCGCTCCGCCGATGCCGCCGCTTGCACCGATGACCGCTGCCCGCATGGTCATGCCTATTCTACAGCTCCAATAAAGGGCAGTCCGCGATACCTGCCCGCATCATCCATACCATATCCCACAAGAAATTTTCCTGGAGCGTCATAGGCGAACAAATCCACGCCATTGGCATCCTTTGGAGCCCAGGGTTTGCGGGCCAGTGCGCATGTCACCACTTCGCGGGCTCCCTTTGCTAAGATATGGGCTTTGGCAAAGGCAAGTGTCCGTCCCGTATCGAACACATCGTCCAAGACCAGCACACCACGATCCTTTACGGGCCTAGAAATATCGGCACGTACCGTTACGCGGCCTGAACTTTCCTGGGCATCCTTATAACTTTCGAGCCACAGCACATCCAGCACCGGGTGGACACCGCGCAGCGCCAATGCCTTCATCAGATCGGAGGTAAATGGCGTTGCACCGATCAGAATGCTCACAATTGTCCAATCCCCCGCAAGCTGGGGCGCAAGCCGATCTGCAAGATTATCTATACGGGCCATCAGATCGGCTTCTGGGAGGAGAACCGCTATGCCGGCTGGAGTTTGCGGGGTCATTGCGTCGCTTCTTCCTCTGCGAAACCGCCGCCGGGCTGCTGATCGGCCCCATCGGGCGCGGCCTCAACGCGGCCGGCTTCCTGGGCCGGAGAAAACCCGCCATCGGGTTCAACAAAAGACAATTGAAGTTCGAACGCTTCCACCGGAGGATTTTCAAGGCGGCTAACAAAACGGGCTTCAGTTCCGGCAGCAATCGAGCGCTCGCTCAATTGCGAGATCACAGACGCAACCTCCAACCCCACTTCATCGCGCAAACTTATCTTCACATCGGACCCAGGCTGGGCAACACGGGACACATTCCTGACCTGACCCGAAATTGTTAAGACGGGCATTGTTCCGTCAAAAGTGCGCTCGGCGTTCACGGGCCCAAAATCTAGCCCAAAGCGATTAACCTCCAGTCCAGCGGCGCGATAAGCCATGGCAGACTCCGGCCAAACGCGAACGACCTCGTTTCTGAAAATAACCAACGCTGCACCAAAGGCCGTAAACGTGGTCGCAGTGACGAGCCAGGCCATGGTCGCGGCGAGGCGGCTCTTGCGCTGGCGTCTTTCGCGGACCCTTTCGCGGTACGCTTCATGGGCACCGCCGGCCACAGCGGCAGGTACGTCCTCTACGATGCCGCCTGTCCCGTGAACATGCCAAGACTGGCCGCAGGCAGCACATTTCACACTTCGCCCGCTATCGCCGATGGTCGCATCATCGGCAAAATATTGGGTCTCGCAGGACGGGCATGTGAGGATCATGTCTTGGACATTCTCGCAATTCGCTGAAATAGTCGATTTATCGATTCACCATAATGATAGCCAGTATGACGCGCCATAGCACTGACATTTTTGATGCCCCAAGCGTGCGGTTCGACCGTGTGAGCCTGCGCTATGACACGAGTGATGAAATATTGAGCGATCTCAATATTGAATTGAAACAGGGCTCTTTCACATTTTTGACCGGAGCATCGGGCGCGGGAAAGACCAGCCTTTTGAAGCTGATCTATTTGGCGCTGCGCCCGACGGCGGGGGATGTTTATCTGTTCGGCCAGCGGACAGGCACCTTGAATCGGAAACAATTGTCGGCGCTAAGACGGCGAATTGGAGTTGTCTTCCAGGAATTTCGCCTGCTCGATCACTTAACGGCCTATGAAAATGCGGCGCTGCCGTTGCGGGTTCTCGGTAAAAAAGAAAAAGACTATCGGGGAGACGTTGAGGAATT
>JBCBAO010000122.1:0-7911 GCA_038532405.1 Pseudomonadota bacterium
CCGGCGACAAAAGTGCCTGCCGACTGCAAGCCTTTAACGAGCTTTTCGGGTGAAAATCGCCCGGCCTCGTGCGGTGGTGCATCCAGGCACTCGATCTGTAGCTCGGCGATGGTTTCGCCTTCGCGGTCGAGATGGGTCTGGCGGACCATGAACAGTGCATAACTCTCGGGCAGGGGAAGCCAATTTCCAGGGTGTTGTGTGCGGCTCAGGAAAAGTTCGAATGTGCCGTCGGAGTTTATCGTCATCTCCTTGGCATCTATTTCTCCGACGGGCGGCATAGATCCGCCCTGGCCATAATGGCCAGATTTCGTTGCAAAACTTAGATAGGCGACGGTGCCCCGCGTGCCGCTAACCCTGTAGGTATAAGCCCCATCAAGATTGCAGCTTTGATAATAATTATCCGGATTGTCCGACCCCAGCTTGATTGTTTCATGGCAAAGGCGGTGGAGATGCGGTGTTAGCGGGTCGCCATACTCGACAAAGGCTTCGAGACCTGCCCGGGTGAGGCGGGACAGGTAGCGATAGCCCTCCGCCTGATTGAAAGCGTCCTGCGGCGTCCCTGGAAACTGGAGTGCGGCACCTGCGCTTTTGAGCGCATCACAATAGGCAGCCCAGGCTTGGCCAGATACGGTTTGTTCTGCGTAGATATCGGCTTCAGAACGACCTCGAAGCCGCCGCCAGCCCAATCTCGCCTTGCGAAAAAGATCCAAACCGCCGATCAGAAGTTTACGCATAGCCAGTGTCTTTTTATCTGCCACGATCTGCATGCAGTGCTGACAATTTGTAGAGCTATTGTAAAGATCGATGATCTTTCGGCTGATGTTTTCCACACCCAAGGGCAGGTGCCGCAAAAGGGGTCATTGCGGAAAGCCGTGAGTCTGTCGCATAATCCACGTGATGAGTGATGCGGGCGATACCTCAGGCGATAGCGGGCCTGACGATAAGACATTGTCGATGTTCGGCGATGCCGAAACCGGTTTGCCCCAAGCTGGATACCAGGTGCTCGCGCGCAAATATCGACCGCGCCTTTTTACGGACCTTATCGGCCAGGAAGCAATGGTGCGCACCTTGTCGAACGCATTTGAGACGGGCCGGATTGCCCATGCGTTTATGCTCACCGGGGTCAGGGGGGTTGGCAAAACGACGACGGCGCGCCTGTTGGCGCGTGGGCTAAATTATCAGACCGAAGGCGGTGATGGCCCCTCAATCTCACTCGATCCAGTGGGCGAACACTGCCAGGCCATTATGGAAAGCCGTCATCCGGACGTTTTGGAGTTGGACGCGGCCTCGCGCACAGGCGTTGCAGATATGCGTGACCTGCTGGATGGCGTGCGGTACGCGCCTGTGTCGGCTCGTTTCAAAGTCTACATTATCGATGAGGTCCATATGTTGTCGACGGCAGCATTTAATGCCCTGCTGAAGACGCTGGAAGAGCCGCCACCACATGTAAAGTTTGTCTTCGCGACGACCGAAATTCGCAAAGTGCCCGTTACCGTGCTCTCCCGCTGCCAGAGGTTTGACTTAAAACGCCTCGACCCTGTTGGGCTTGCCGAACATTTGCGGCGCGTTGCGGCAGCTGAGGGGCGTTCTGTTTCAGATGAGGGACTGGCTCTAGTGGCCAGGGCGGCCGAAGGATCGGTCCGCGATGCCTTGTCGATCCTTGATCAGGTGCTTGTCCAGAACATGGACGGGACTGAAGTGTCCAGCGATGCAATTCGGGACATGCTCGGTCTTGCCGACCGTGGTCGACTGCTCGATCTTTTCGAGAGGGCAATTTCCGGTGATGCGAAGGCGGCGTCGGAGGATGTTCTTGCACAGTTGCACGATGGGGCCGATCCGCTTGTCTTGTTAAAGGACCTCCTCGAAATTTGCGCCGATATTGTGAGTGCAAAGGCCGTAGGGGACAGCTATGCGCCCGGTGGCCCGTCTGACTGGATTGTGCGGACAAAAGCGCTCGCGCAGAAACTCACCCCCGCGCAGGCGTCTCGCTATTGGCAAATGCTTCTGTCCGGATACCGGGACACACAAGCAGCTCCGGATGCCGGTGTTGCTGCGCGTATGGTGGTGCTACGCCTTGCTGCAGCTGCCGGATTGCCTTCGCCGGAGGAGGCAGCGCGACTTCTTTCCACGGGAGGGGAAGCCGCTGGCACCGGGGGAAAGTCTGAAGGGGCGAAGATGGCGGGCGGGCCCACCAGTTTTGCCGATATTGTCGCACTGATGGATCATCGCAAAGAAGCTATCCTGTCCGGCTTGGTATCCGATCATATTCGCCCTGTGCACCTCGATGGGCAGACATTGACGTGTGACCTGAAAGACGGTGCCCCACCAGACCTTTTGCGGCGCATGTCCGATTTCCTGATTGATGTGACCGGCGAGGCTTGGCAAGTGTTGCGCAGTAACGAGCAGGCGGTCACTGAAACACTGAAGGAACGCCATTTGCGAATTCGGGCGGAAAAAATTGATGCGGCGGCGCGGCATCCGGACGTGCAAGCCGCATTGACCCATTTTCCAGGCGCTGTGATCGCCGATGTGCGGCAGGAGGAACCGGGGCAGGGGCAAGAGACACCGGATGTCGATGCTGGCGATAAAATTTCCCTGCTTGACGATGTGCGGCGTGCGAAAGGATAGATGATGAAAAATATGGCAGATATTATGCGCCAAGCGCAGGAGATGCAGTCCAAGCTTGCCGAAGCCCAAGAGCAGGTTGAGCGTGTGGAAGCAGATGGTGTGGCGGGGGCGGGCCTTGTCAAAATGACATTAAAAGGCAAAGGCGAAATGGTGAGCTTGGCCATCGACCCCTCCCTAATGGCTGACGATGCGGAAATTCTCGAGGATTTGATCAAAGCTGCCCATAATGAGGCGCGCCGCGGCTTGGAGGTGGCGACAGAGAAAGCCATGAAGGAAGCCACTGCCGGTCTTGGCGGTCTCATGCCCGGTTTTAAAATGCCATTTTGACGTTAAGGCGGTGCCCATGTCCGAGCGTGTCGCCGGTCCTGAGATTCTAAAAATGATCGAGTTGATCGCCAAGCTTCCTGGCCTGGGCCCGCGGTCTGCGCGACGTGTGGCCCTGCACCTTTTAAAGCGCCAGGATCAGCTGCTTGTTCCGCTGGCAAATGCCCTAGCTGATGCGGCAGATAAAATTGAGCGCTGCGGCACATGTGGAAATTTCGACACGCTTCAACCTTGCGCCGTTTGCCGCGCGCCGGGGCGTGAAGATTCGGTCTTGTGCGTGGTTGCTGACGTTCCGGATCTTTGGGCGTTGGAGCGTGCGGGGGCATTTCGCGGACGTTACCATGTGCTTGGCGGTGTTCTTTCCGCCATTGATGGCATTGGTCCGGACGAGCTGACGATCTCCCAACTGGTTGAGCGAACAAAAGCAGGTAATATCAGGGAAGTTATCCTTGCCTTGGGGGCCACGGTTGATGGTCAGACAACCGCACATTATCTGGCCGAGCGCCTGCAAGACGATGGTCTTCAGGTGACCCGGCTCGCCCATGGGGTGCCTGTTGGCGGGGAGCTGGATCACTTGGACGATGGCACCCTTGCCACCGCCCTTAGATCACGCCGCCTGCTTTAGGATTCCTCGCGGACCACCCGGTAAACGCCACCATCAAGCTCGTTTGTGGCAATATAGACAAAGCCATCCACGCCGACATTCACATCCCGGATGGGCCGCTGGATATCGGTCAGATAGTCGTTCACGCTAACGACATTGTTTCCATCGAGCTCGATGTGGACAAGCTTTTGACCGGCCGGACCATTCATGGCTCCGATAAGAAGACCGCCTGTCCATTCCGGATAGGTGCCACCCGTATAGCGGGTTAGGCCAGATGGCGCGATCGACGGCACCCATTTGGTGCGGGGTTGTTCCAGGCCATCTTCGGCGGTTTTGGTTGTTATGATCGTGCCATCATAATTGATGCCATAGGTGATCCGTGGCCATCCATAATTCTGCCCCGGCACTATAACGTTTAATTCGTCACCGCCCTTGGGACCATGCTCATGGGCAAAAAGAGTGTCGGAATGGACATCATATAGGAGGCCCTGCACATTGCGGTGTCCCCAGGAATAAACCTCTTCGGCAGCACCTTCGATACCCACAAGTGGGTTGTCTGCCGGGATCGATCCATCGGTGTTGATCCGAATAATTGTGCCATGGGTGTTCGACGTTTCCTGAGCGTCGTCCATATAGCGAAAACCATCGCCGAGAGACAAAATCAGGGTGCCGTCCGGCAGGAACCGCATCCGTCCGCCATAGTGAAAGGCTGTGTCGCGCATATCAGCCTGATAGATGTCTTCGCCATTTGTTATTTCAGTTCCATCGAGGCTCAGTTTGCCCTTAAAGATGGCGGTTGCGTTGGCGTCGGCAGCACCTTTTGCGTAGGCAAGGTAGATTGTCCGATTTTCTTCGAAATTCGGATCTTGCCGAACGTCGAAGTATCCGCCTTGGCGCTCAACATATGCTTCCGGCATGCCGGTAACGACCACGCGTTCTCCGGATTTCCGAATAAAGTTCAGACGACCTTCCCGCTCTGTGATGAGCATCTCCCTGTCCGGCAGGAATTCGATACCCCATGGAAATTCAAGCCCTTCAACGACAGGGGTAAGGCTGTAGGTGACCTCGCTCTGCGTGGCGGTGTTCGCTGCGGCCGGCGCGGCTGTTGCTTGGGCCAAAGTATCAGCCGGTGCGTCCCCTTCACCTTGGGAACAGGCTGCAAGGGGAATGGCGAGGCATGCGATAATAAAAAGACGGGGTGTCGGCATGGGACAGACCTTTTCGGCAATATGTCCTCCTCCGATACAGAAAGACGGCCCGCCTGTGAACAGGGAGCCGTCATTCGAGTGTTTGTTCTGGGAGAAGAAACGCTTAGAATTTGGTCCGCAGGGTAACACCGTATGTGCGGGGCTCGGAGGTGAAAATCCCGCGCCCTATCGCTTCTGGACCAAGGGCACCGGCAAGGAATGTGCCGCCCCGGAAGGCGACATTAAAGGTGACGTTGCGGGTGACTTCGTCCGTCAGATTGACCGCCCATCCCTCGATCTGCCAGCGGCCATCGGCGCTGCCGATACCGACCCTGAGGTTTAGTTTCGTATTGGCGTCCTGTATATCGAAGGGCAATGGGATATCGGAACCGACCACTGTTGGCTGCGTGGAGGTTCTCCGGTCGGTTTCAAAGCGGACGTTGAGATTGCCGAAATATGACAAATCCCGGCCGCCGAGGCTGAAATTGTCTTCCCACGTGGCCCCCCAAATGCCGACAAACTCAGGCGCGTTGGTAAGGTCTGCCCCGCACAGATTGGTGACGTTTGGATCTGTAATTCCGGGCGCACAATCATTTGGATAGCGCGCATTGGCGTAGGTCATGGCTGTATTGAGGGTCAGTTGGTCGAGTACGCGCGCGGTAACTTCAAGTTCGGCACCGGTGCTGAGGGCTTCGGGAACATTGAATGTCACGAATTGAATGCCGGTGAATTCGAGGACCTGAAAGTTGTCGAGTTCCTGGTGAAACACCGACGCATTTGCCCGGACTCGCCCGCCGAAAAGATCTGACTTTATGCCAAGTTCGAAAGCGTCGATTTCCTCAGATAGGAATGAGGGATCGGCACCGAACACAGCTGCTGATGAATCCAGGTTAAATCCACCTGCCTTGAAGCCGTGGGTGAACCCTGCATAGAGATTGATATTCTCCGAGAGAGCGTAGTTGCCCTTAACCGTCCACACCAGTTCGTCGTCATCGAAATTGCCGTCAAATTCTTGCGGTGTCGGTGCGCCAGGCACGAGCGCTGCGATATCGATCGTTGTGGAGAAAGGGAAACACGCCAAGGCGACGGCGAGACCGCCAAGGCTCTCAGCCGCACCTCCTGGACCGATCAGCGGGTTGGTCAATGTGTTGAAGCAGGCGGAGTCAGCGACACCGGTGGCGGCCAATTGTTCAAAAGTGCCGTCTTTATCCTCATTCACATATCTAAGGCCCACGGTGAGATCTAACTGGTCCGTCACCGAAAACGTGTTGTGGGTGAAGAAGGAAAAGGAGGTCGAATCCTGATTAAACTCATTCAGGGCAAAATTGCCGTTTGCATCAACGCCCTGTGCCAAAGTGTTGGCAATGTTTGGGCCAAGTAGGGGTGCTAAGGGGGTGCCGGCAACGAGCGGCTGGAATAGGACACTGGTTGCGATTTGATAATCGGCCCCCAGTGTTAGCGGCGCAATTTCCTGTATCTGTTCATTGGAATAGAAACCACCAACCAGCCAGTCGAGGCGGTTATCGAACAGTGTTCCTTGCAACCGCAATTCGTGGGTTTGGGAGGTGATATCATCAAAGCTCGGGGTATCATCCAACCCTGGATTGGCTGCGGTGACCCCAGCAACGGAAAATACGTCGAGCTCGACGAAATCCGTTTCCTGTACGCTTTCGGCAAAGAAGTCGCGGAAGGCCCCAATATAGGTCAGGTTCGCAAAGCCGAGGTTCCAGTCGAGCTGACCGGAAATGCCCCACTGCTCAAAGGGATTAGAGAACTGTTCGGCATTTGAGATTTGCTGATTTTGAGCCGCATCAAAGCCGGAGGCAGGCGCGCCAGCCTGGTTTGGCAGCCCCGAGAGATTTGCAAAGGAGGCACCACCCGGAAGGAGGCCGGGGAGAAACACATTGCTCTCCTGGATCAGCCCTGCATCACAGCACTCTTCATTGGCCTCGGCATAGTCACCAATCAGGCGAATTGAGATATCGGGGGTCGGCTCCCAAAGCAGTTGTCCGCGGATCAGGAACCGGTCTCTATCATTGCTATCGATCGATCCATCGCCTGCCGTGCTCTCGACAAATCCATCGCGCACCCGATAGGCACCCGACAGTCTAAGGCCAAGTTGATCTTTGACTAAGGGGACACTGATGCCGCCCTGGACATTAACAAAATCCAGGTTGCCATAGGTTGCATTTGCGAACCCGTCTATCTGTTCCAGATTTGGCTTTTGTGTTGTGATGTTAAGGGCTCCGGCTGAGGTATTTCGGCCGAAGAGGGTACCTTGGGGGCCCCTTAGAACTTCGATCTGGGCGAGATCCACGAGGTCACCGAGCGCGATACCCGGGCGGGCGAGATAGACACCGTCCAAAAACACACCCACGGCACTTTCCAGCCCGATATTGTTGCCGGTTGTTCCAACGCCGCGAATGCGGATTGTGGTGCCTTGCGATTCTGTTTGTGAAGAGTTCAGGTTAAAACTGGCTGAGAGCTGGTCTAGGGTGCGAAGGTCCTGGATGCCCTGGCGTTCAAGCTCCACGGGGTTTAGGGCAGTGACGGCGATTGGTACATCTTGAATGCTGGCTTCGCGGCGGGTCGCCGTAACGGTGATTTCACTGAGGCGGCGCGTTGTTTCTTCTGCGTCGGCCGAGGCGTCCTGGGCAATAGCTGGCAGCGCTGGGGCAAGGGCGAGGGCGGCGACCCCGCAAAAAAGCACGGGCCTGTGGCGTTGGATAACTTTCATCGATTTTTTTCCTCCCGATCCAGCGACTTAAGCAGGCGACCGGACCATTATTTGTTTTGTCCCCCTCTTTTTGGGGGGATCACCCTAAACCTGGCATGAGTGTCATGGGGTCTGTCAACGTGTCGCAGCGGCACCTTTGGGGAGACAAACCGGCAGAAACCAATAAAACCGCAATAAACACCGTGAGCTGGGCCGCTATTTGCCGTTAAAGTTGAGAAAGTTGATGTCCAAGTGTGACCAAAAAGCCATTGTCCTTTTTTCCGGCGGTCAAGATTCGACGGTCTGTTTGGCGTGGGCGTTGGAGCGATATGGCGAGGTAGAAACCATTGGGTTCGATTATGGGCAGCGCCATAAAGTTGAATTGGACTGTCGCGACCAGGTGCGTCGCGCGCTGATTGACAGGTTCCCAGCCTGGTCAAACCGCCTTGGTG
>JBCBAO010000123.1:0-7908 GCA_038532405.1 Pseudomonadota bacterium
CCGATATGTTTTGATCTTTACCGGCATAGGCTTGGCATTATTGCCCATTTTAAATGGCGTAATGACGGGCGATTTTTTCTGGCAGGCCTTCACCGCGTCCGGTGACCGCATTTTTGCCTGGGTCGACATTTCCTTTGCATTGGTTGGGGGACTGACCGTTTGGGCAGCGATGAGCCTGCCATCACGTCGCCCGGAGAGAAAGCGCAAACGGGCTGTGGCGCAAACCGCCGCTGCAGCCGTGCCGGCCGAATAGAATTTATTGTTTAGCGCCAAGTCTGCGATCTGCTTGTCTTGGGCAGCCTTATCTTTTTAGGGTCAGGCTCATAGAGGCTCTTTATTTCTGGCAGCCGGTTTAGCGAGCGATGGCCATGACCCAGCACTGGGGCATGGGATTTGACCTTTCACTGGAACAACTAGATATTTTTCGGTGTCCAACGTATTGCGGTAAGGACAAGCAGAGATTGCCTTGCCGGCAAGGCACATGAAGTTACAGGGAAGCGCATGCCGACGTCTAAGCCAGAAAAAGCGGTTCAGCCGACGCTCAGTCCGAGCTTGGTTCTGGATGCAGCTTTGGTACGTACACAGAAGGATGGTATCGACTTTTCAATGCGCGCCCTTGCGAGCGACCTCGATGTTTGGCCAATGGCGATCTATCGGCATTATAAAAATCGGGAAGCCCTGATAGAGGCCATTGTTGATACTGTTCTTGCAAAGGCCCTAACTCAAGACGCGATCAATGCACTTTGCGATATAAATCAACCCTGGCGTTCGCGGTTTGAGACGTTCTGTCTGCATATGTATGACGTCTATATTGAATATCCTGGTGTTGCACAGAAAGTCCTGTACGGATCGCTCTACACGCCCTCTGGATTGCGACTCGTGGAAACCGTGGCCGGTATGTTCGTAGATCTCGGGGTGGATCGCCTTCGCGCGGCGAGCATTTTTCAGGCCGTTGGGTTTTTTGTGTGTGAGATGGCGATGCTGGATTATGCCCGCAGACGGGGCGATAGTGATCTGGAGGGGCTTTTGCATCGGATTGGCGATGTGAAGGATCAATACCCGATCGCCCACGATTACATCCAATTGATGGCGAGCGTCGAACTTCGTGACCGGCTGAAAACTGGTCTGGGTCTCTTTAGTCAGGCGGTTGAGAGCGAATTGCCCTAAGGCCCGCTTCGGACTGACGACACTTGAAAGCTAGATGTGTACGATGTACACATTTTTGCCAGACGGACCCCGCGTAACCAAGGAGGCGACGTTTGGCCTACACCAAGAGCTTTGATGGGTTGAACATTTTTTATGATGTTGCGGGCGAGGGTGCGCCACTTTTGATCATAAACGGGTTCGGTCCACCCTGTGAGTGGATGGCGGAAATGTATGGCAAGCATTTCGAAGGCCGGTTTCAATATGCCGTGTCGGACCTTCGCGGGGTTGGCCAGTCCGATGCGCCGCCGAATATGGATACCATTGATCTCTCGGACTTTGCCCGGGATCATCTGAGTGTGATGGATGCGATGGGCTGGGAGCGCGCGCATATTTATGGAGGGTCCATGGGGGCTTCCATCGCGACCGAGCTTTCAATATTGGCCCCCGATCGTGTGCGGAGCGTTGCGCTCGGCAGCTTGGATTGCGGATATCCCAATGTGATGAGCCGCTCATTTGCAGATGTGTTGCGGGCACGGGTGCGCTACGGGAAATCGATCAAAAATCAGGAGGTTGATCCTGAAGGCGCAGCGGAGATCATACTTGAAATGTACTATGGCGATAAAACGGGCGATGCTCATCCCCTGTTGCGAGACTTCATCGTCGACATGCTGACACGATATCCCATGGTCAATGATTTCCCACCGCTAAAGGTGCTCGCAAGCCTGCCCGACGATATCAGTAGCCTGATCGAGGCATTACCGGAAACGGCGGAGCCTGTGCCAAGTTCAGCAAAGCCTAGACGAGACTTTATAACCGGAGATCTTTGGGAGCGCCTGGAGAAGGTTGTTCCGCCCACACTGCTCCTACACGGTATGGATGATCCCCTTATCCCGTACCAGAGCGCTGTATATGCTGCTTCCAAAATATCCCGGTCTGAATTGCGCCTATACAATTCTATGTTCCATAGCATCTCCGGGTCCCCCCAGATTTTGAAAGACATTGGCGATTGGATGCTACGCCAGCCCGGCACTGCATAGCGTATGGCAGGGCTCGTCAAAAAAGTAGCAATTGGAGGCGCGGCTCTATTGGCTATAGCCGGTTTGGCGGCTGCTTCATTTGTGGCGTGGGCAATCGCCGCGCGTCCGGACTATGGCCGCGGGCCGGTTTCGGGGGCTGTTTCTCATGAGGTAAAGATCTATAGAGATGCGCTTGGCATCCCCCACATTTTTGCTGATACCCACGGCGATGCCATGTTCGCGCTCGGCTATGTTCAGGGTCAGGACCGGGGGTGGCAGATGGAGTTTCTGCGCCGCGCCGTAGACGGACGAATGTCTGAAATTGCAGGCGGTAGCCTTGTCGATCTCGATCGGGATTTTCTCGTTTCCGGAGCCTCCCGGCTCGCGGACTTGTCCTATGCGTCTTATTCGGAGCAAACGCACCAGGCGATTGACGCGTTCGCCGCTGGCATAAACGTAGCCATACGCGAAGGTCAGTATACGGCATCTCCGGAGTTTCGCATTTTTGGTGTTGTTCCGGAGCCGTGGACCGGGCGACAGGTTGGCGCATTAACGTATTTGATTGGATCGACGTTCGACACATCCTCCCGCCGTGTGCTTTGGTCCGAGGGACTAAGGCGCGATATCGGTGACGCGCAAGCCCGGCAACTCATCCAGGATTTTGAGGAAAATTGGCCGACGCTCTACCGCGATATCGGCGGATTGCAGGAGACCGCAGATCGCACTCGAAGGGCGCTTGCAGATGCGGGCCTCCCCGAAACCCCCCAGATTGTGCCTGGCGATGTCGGCGATTTCGAGGATATTGGGCGTGGAACAAATTTCTTTCTTCTCGGGCCGGAAAAAACCACGACCGGCGCGCCCATTCTCGCGGTGGATCCCCATGTCGATATAGACGCGCCAAGTTTTTATTATCCCGCTGCCATCACCCTTCCTGACCAGGTTTTGCGCGGCGCGTTTTGGGTCACCTCGCCTGCCATTCATTTTGGCCATAATCGCGATATTGCATGGGGTATGACAGGCGCAGCGGTGGACAATGCCCATTATGTTCTGGAGAAGATCGACCCGTCCGATCCCGATGCCTATTTGCGACCCAATGGAAGCCGGCCATTCACTTTTGAACAGCGGGACATTGGAATAAAAAACAAAAGCCAAAGCGTCCGCCTTGGCCTTCGCTACACGGATAATGGTCTCGTCGTTTCCGATTTTGATGAAGACTTACAGGCGCTGGCGGATACTCACGGGCCCGGCCATGTTCTCGTCCGAAAGTCCGCGCCGCTATTGGCGGGGCAGTTCTATATGGAGTCCGGCGTCCTTGTGCATCAAGCCAACGATTGGGCGAGTTTCCGTGCAGCATTTGCGCGTCATGGCAGCCCGAACACAGTGGCCTATGCAGACACTTTGGGGGGCATTGGCGTACAGAGTGTTGGCCATGTCCCTATACGGAACGCACCTGAGACATGGGGGCGCATCCCACGCGGCTGGCTGGGTGAGGGCGCGTGGCATGGTATCGCGCCCTATAGCGCCATGCCTTTTGCGCAGAATCCGTTGCGCGGCTGGGCCAATGATTCCAATTCCCGTGTTGTTCCATCTGATTACCCATTATTTTTGACAGCAAGAGCTTCTGCACCCTACCGCGCGGCCCGGTCGGAGGCTGTGCTTCACGCGACCGAGAAAATGTCTATGGATGACGTGGCGCAGCTACAATTGGATACGGTTTCCACACGACCGGGCGTCGTATTAACCGCCGCCGCGCCATACCTGGAGTCCATAAATGACCCGATTGAGCGCGTGGCGCTTGATCTTCTTTCCGCTTGGGAAGGCACAATGGATCATACCCGGCCCGAACCCCTTATTTATACCAGTTTTGAACACGCACTCCATCGGCGCCTTATTGGAGAGAAGGTTTCCGATACGGCCTATGGCAGTAGACGCGGCGACCCCATAACCCTTGCCCGTATTCTAAACGCACCGGGGGCTGACAATTGGTGCGATAGCCCGTCAACGTCGGATATCGAAACCTGTGAAATGGCTGTCCAAGATGCCTTTGGCGGTGCGATCGCGTCCCTAAAGTCCCTCTACGGACCGAACCCCGCTGACTGGCAATGGGGCGAGGCGCATAAAGCCCGCTTTGCAAATCGCTATTTCCTGGACTTTATCCCAGTCGTATCTGATTGGGCTGCTCGAACCGTAACAGTCAGTTCCGGGCCCGGCACACTGAATGTCGGCGGATGGTCCAGCAGTGAGATTGGAAAATATCCGCAGACGTCAGGCGCGGTCTGGCGGCAGATTATTGATCTATCCAATCTGGATGAAAGCCGGTTTCAGATCGCCCCTGGTGTTTCGGGCAATCCGTCCTCGCCCTATTATGACAGCACGCTTGAAGACTGGCAGGCGGGCGCGTATTTTTCCCTCTCCGCAACGGAGCCAGATTTGCAAGCGAGTGATGCTGCTCTGACGCTCATCGAACCTGCGACTGAGTAAAATACGCTCACGTCAGCCGATCAAGCAGGTACCCTAGAGCGGATAGATCACTGACACATCTGCCGCCTTTGGCATACGGGCGAGCGTTCTTGTGATCGGCTGCCCCCAGCCGCAGTTACTCGTCCCGCGGCCAGCTTCCAAAAACCGATTGCAGCCACCAATGCTTTGTTGGGGCATGCGCGCTTTTCCATGTGCTTCAATGGTATTGTCATCTGAATGTGTACTGCGTACACATTCAGAAAGGTCGGCTGCCGGCCCGAATAGAAAACGTCGACAAGCGGAGGAAGAGAGATGTCCGGAGCTAAAATCGTTTCGTCGTGGCGGAGCAAGCTGTGCATGCGCGTCAGCACAGCGGCATTGGGCCTCGCCTGCCTGGCAACGCCCGGTGCCCTGGCACAGGAGAGCCCGGATACGGCTGCCCCCCTTTCCGAAGAGGCAAGTTCTGTTCTGGATGTCGTGCGTGTAACGGCCCAAAAACGCGAAGAAAGCGTTCTGGAAGTGCCGTCGAGCCTTACCGTTTTCAGCAAGGACGCGATTGAATTTAACCGCATTGATGATCTTGAAGACTTCGCGATCCGCTCACCTAATGTGAAAATTGCATCTACTGGCAATCCGAACCGCTCGAATGTTTCCATTCGAGGCATCAGCCGCCTTGGTGGATCTTTCAATTCCGTCGGCGTTTATATTGATGAGTTCAATATTGCACCGTTCAATACAAATGGTGCGATTAATCCGGTTCTGTTTGAAGTTGAGCAGATAGAGGTATTGCGGGGGCCACAGGGCGTCTTTTTCGGCCGCAACTCAACATCCGGCGCGATCAATATAACCACCCGCAAGCCATCGACCGATGCCGTCAGCGGATCGGCGTCGGTTGAAGGCGGCAGTTTTGGCACCGGCGGTGTGCGCGGATTTCTGAATGTTCCGCTTGGGGGGCAACTCGCGGCGACGGCGAGCGGTTTCTTCCGGTCGACAAATGGCTTCATCAATGATGTTGGCCCGGCTGGCGCCGATAATGAGCTTGATGAGTTCGGCGGCCGCCTGGCCTTGCGCTGGACGCCGACAAGCAATCTCACCCTTGATCTGTCAGGTGCTTATTCCGAACGCGATGGCGGATCTGGCAATCTTATTCCCAATGGCGACGTACCCGCCACGGCTGCCGCTGGATTTGCCGGCACAAACGCAATTACACAGAGCCCCCTTGCCCCCTTGCTCGGCTTGCCACCCTTACCCGCCTTGCCGGATTTCCAGGGACTAGGTGTTTTTCCGGAGAACACCGATACGGTCGCCTTTGATGTTCCAGCCAATTTCGAGAATCAGAATATCTCAATTATCGGGAAGGCCGTTTATGATTTCGGCCCAGCCAGCTTCATCCTAACGGGCGGCTATACCGATAATGACTATAGCGAAACGATCGATGGCGATTTCACCGCCACCCCTGTCTTTGTGGGTAACTTCAACAATGATCTCTCTTCCTGGAGCATTGAGGGCCGGTTTGAGTCGAATGAAGATCTTGTTTTTGGCGATTTTGATTTTGGGTGGTCATTTGGTGTTGGTTATTATGAAGCCGACCTTGGGTTTGCCAATCCGTTCTTCAGCATCGCAGACAGCCCATTTAATCCAGTCTTGTTTGCTGCACCCGGAACGTTCGATCCCGATGCAACCCCGGGCATTCCAGACTCGGTGCCACCTTTAACCCCGCCAGGACCGCTCTTCGGCCTTATCCCCGGGCTTGAGGTTTCAAACCCCTTTGGCACAACCGATAGCGAAAGCATTGCCGGCTTTTTCAATACCTCATTGACCTATGCCGACCGGGTTGAGCTACAATTTGGTGGACGAATTAGCCATGAAGACATTGCAGAGACCGGCGGGAGTGTGCTCACAACCCTGTTGGGGCCTGATGTCCTGGAAACGAGTGGAAGCGACGACTTTACTGACTTTTCGCCTAGAATTGCTTTGTCCTATTTTCTCAATGATGAAGTGACATTTTACAGCCTTGCCTCTCGAGGCTACCGCGCGGGCGGGGTCGATTTCGCCGCCGACGGAACACCTATTCCGTTCGATGAAGAAAATGTCTGGAACTTTGAGGGCGGTGTGAAAGCGGCACTGTTTGACAACCGCCTGTTTGTGAACCTCGCTGGTTTCTACATTGCCTGGGACGATCTCCAAGTTCTTCAGTTCGATTTTGCCATCAACAACATTTTTACTCAGAACGCAGATACCGCCGAGGCCGCTGGCGTGGAGTTCGAGTTCACCGCAAAGCCCCATGAGCGCTTGACCTTTAATGGTGGATTTGGGTTTGTGGATGCAGAGTTTGGAAATTTCCCCGGCGCGATCGATTCGGTTACTGGCGGCATTGTTGATGTTAGCGGCGGGCCATTGCCGAACACATCTGAGTGGACAGTTTCCTTGGCCGGACGATACGATCAGCCCCTGTTCAATGATTATCTTGGATATGTCAGCCTAGAATACATCTACCAGGATGCGTTCAATACCCAGGTTGTGCCCAATCCCGAGTTTGGGATCGAAGACTATAATCTCGTCAACCTGCGGGTAGGTATTGAGCATGGCGGCTGGGAAGCGCAATTCTTCATCGACAATCTGATTGATGAAGAATTCTCCACCGGTAATTTTTTCGCAGCTACCTCTTTTGTTGGCGTTCTGGAAACAGTTGGCCGCCCGCGGACGTTTGGTGGCCAATTAAGCTATCGGTTTTAAGCTGGCATCAGCCTAACCATATCAAGCGATTGTCGGGTAAGCGGATCTCTGCGCGAAGCTCTGTATGCGTGCCGTCTTCTATGTCCACCTCGGGGGGCAAAACATCTGATAGTTGGTTCAGAGGCGCTGGACTCGGATGGCGAATGCTGAGCGTCGTCAGCTGCCCGCCGTTTGGAAGCGTATCACTGGGGTGTGTATCGCCCCACTTGATGAAGAACGGAACAATACCGTCTAACCTGTCTTGGTAGATGTCCGTGAACGTCCAGGTCAGCAGTTTGCAATTTGGGGTTTGTCTCTGGCCTTCGCGCATGGCACCCAGGGAAACGCCCGCCTGTTCCAGCCGCATATTTATCGCTGCGAAATTCTGTCCGCGTGCGCACCAGGTTGCAAGGTGGGGTGCGCTGCACGTTTGCAGGCCAAAGGGCAGGCGCTTGTCTGTTGGCATTGTGTCGCCAGCCATGGCAATCACCTCCAGATAAATCTGGGGACCAATGCCGAGCAGGGCCGTTTCTGTGCCCAATTGCGGGTGATACCCGCTATGGACCGGGCG
>JBCBAO010000124.1:0-7876 GCA_038532405.1 Pseudomonadota bacterium
CATCAATCGTGTGAGCAATCGATTTGGTCGAATAGGCTGACCACAATGGCTCAGCCTCGTTCGGGTAAAAAGACATAGCGAGCACATCGTCTCCCCCGGATTGCTCCTGGCTGACATTCATGGCGTCCCAAATAAACTTACGCGAAGAAGCCCACGCGAAGTCCCGCACATTTTCGGCCTCAAAGATCCAGGTTTTCGTCCCCTCCGCAACAAACGCTTCCTTCGCACGGGCTTCCTCGGGTGTGACGACAAACATTGGCGCATCTGCGTCTCGCGCGGTCTCTAGCCTTGCGCGCTGTTCAGCGCTGAGAACAGTCGCTTCGTTCGCTAGAACACCCGTTGAGGACACGATATGGTCAGATGGAACTGTAATCTCGACGGTATAGTTCCCAAACTCGAGCGTGAATTCTCCACTGCCGAGGAACGCCTTATTGTGCCAGCCTTCATAATCTGAATAGGCATGCAGGCGCGGAAACCATTGTGCGGCAAGGAAAATACAGTGATTGTCTGACTCATCGTCATTTTCAAAGCATTCATAGCCCGCACGGCCACCGATCACGCGGGTCTCATACATGTTGAATGAGAAATCGAGCGCGAAGCGAATGGACTGGCCTGGCGCGAGCGGCGTGGGCAAATCGATACGCATATTCGTGTCGTTTATGATGTGGGTCAGCGGACCACCATTGCGCCCGAGCAAGCGGACGTTCGTGATGGTATATCCCCCTTCAAGGTCCTTCAGTGCACCTGCGCGACGTACGTTATAGTATGCAATGAACCCATCATCAGTACTCGTACGGGTTAAATTGTCCGCACTGTCTGCGGCAAATCTGTTCTGATCGAGTTGCAGCCACAGGTAAGTTAGTGTGTGGGGCGAATTGTTGGTGTAGGTAATGGTCTCCGAGCCGACCAAGCGCCGCGCGCCTTCGTCCAGGGCAATGGAGATATTGTAGTCAACATCCTGCTGCCAGTAGTCAGGTCCTGGCGCACCAGAGGCCAGACGTGCTTCAGTTGGTGTTGGAAAATCTTCATCTAGCTGCCGGAAACGATCATCGAAAGTCCCCTTCGTTTGACGAAGAGCTTGCCCTTGGGCGGCACATCCGAAGGCAATAACAAGCGCTGTGAGCAGAAAAATACGCATGGATACTCCTCAATCTGAGGAGACATTACCCAGATGTAATGAGATTACCAGTCCAGAGAATATAATACAGGTATGACGCGAGTTTTTCGCGCCTTTTGCACGCGCCAACACTAAATGTGCAACGCCCTACCCTCAGCATCTAGAACGGCTTCGTGCATCATCTCTGAAAGAGTTGGATGTGGGAAAATCGTATGCATTAGATCTTCCTCTGTTAGTTCGCCTTCACGTGCAATTACATAGCCCTGAATAAGCTCTGTCACCTCCGCGCCGATCATGTGCGCGCCGAGCAATTCGCCGGTCTCACGATCAAAGATCGTTTTCACCATGCCATCGCCAGCCCCAAGCGCAATGGACTTTCCATTGCCGACAAAAGGAAACCGGCCAACCTTGATCTTCCGACCATCAGTTTTGGCTTGCGCCTCGGTTAAACCAACGCTTGCAACCTGTGGATGGGAATACGTGCATCCTGGAACATTGGAGGCATCAAATGGGTGGGCCTCGTTTTTGCCGTGGATCCCTTCAACGCATAAAATACCCTCATGGCTTGCCTTGTGAGCAAGCCATGGACCGCCGGTGAGATCGCCAATGGCGTAGAGCCCCGGAACGCCTGTGCGCCCAAAGCCATCTACCACAACATGCGTTCGATCCACGTTCACGCCTAAGGCCTCAAGGCCCAACCCTTCGACATTGCCAACAATACCAACGGCGAGGATAACACGGTCAAACTCGTGGACGGCAGACTTGCCCCCATCGGGCGTGATCGTGGCCTGGACATTGTCCTGACCTGGCTTCAAATCTTTTACGCCCGTTTTTGTATGGATCGTGATTCCCTGCCTTTTGAATGCCTTCAACGCCATTCCGGAAATCTCTTCGTCTTCCGCAGGAAGAATCCGGTCTACCATTTCGACAACGGTTACGTCCGAACCGATCTCATTATAAAAGCTCGCAAACTCGATGCCGATGGCTCCAGACCCGATGACAAGCAGCTTTTTGGGAACGACGTCAGGCACCATCGCTTCTTTGTAGGTCCAGATCAATTTTCCATCCGGCTCAAGGCCCGCCTGTGGGATAGAACGTGCCCGGGCTCCGGTCGCCAGAATGACATGGTTTGAGGTGTAGGATGTCTCTTCTCCGGTCTTGTCTTTAACAATCACTTTTGGAGCAGGCTTATCCGCCTCTAGCCGAGCATCCCCCTCGATGACGGTGATCTTATTTTTCTTCATTAGAAACTTCACACCGCCGGAAAGCTGGGCGGCAATGCCGCGAGAGCGTTTTACAACGGCCTCAAGGTCTATCTCTGGCGTCAATGCTTTCAAGCCGAAATCCGTGGCGTGCTTGGCGAGGTGCATCACTTCTGCCGACCGCAATAGCGCCTTGGTTGGAATACAGCCCCAATTCAAGCACACGCCGCCGAGCTCAGCACGTTCAACAACAGCCGTTTTCATACCGAGCTGGCTTGCGCGGATGGCGGTGACATATCCGCCCGGGCCAGAACCAACGACGATGAGATCGAAACTGGTATCGGTCATTTTTTTCTCCTGAACTTAGAGCAACATGCTCTCAGGCAATTCCACATAACGTTTGAAGGCCGCCAACCACTTCGCGCCCTCGGCGCCCCCGATCACCCGATGATCGCAGGTGAGCGTAACGCCCATAACTGTTGCCACAGTCAGTTCGTCATTAGCGCCCACTACCGGCTTTTTCTCACCGGCTCCGACAGACATGATCATTCCTTCGGGTGGATTGATAATGGACGCGAAGTTTTTAATCCCGAACATTCCGAGATTGGAAAGGCTGAATGTGCCTCCCATATATTCTTGTGGTTTCAATTTGCGCTCGCGGGCACGCGTGGCCAGATCTTTCATTTCATGGGAGATCTCGGCGAGACCCTTGAGTTGAGCATTGCGAATAACGGGGGTAATCAAACCACCATCTATCGCTACAGCGACAGAAATGTGCGCGCCATGGTGATACGCAATGCCGTTATCGGTATACGACGCATTGCAATCTGGCTCTTCCATCAAAGCGAGCGCTGCAGCTTTGATCAGCATGTCATTGACAGAGATTTTTATACCCTCTGGCGCAGCAGCATTTATGCCTTTTCGCGCGTCCAACAACTTATCCAGGTGCAGCTCGACCGTTAGGGGAAAGTGCGGCACTTGCATGAAGCTCTGGGTCAAGCGCCGCGCCACGGTTTTCCTCATGCCATCAAGGGGCACAAGTTCGTAGCTTTCTGGATCATAGACGCGATCGTCCAACACTTGCGGCAAGATTAGCCCGTCGGGGCTGGGCGAAGCACTTGGCACGTTCCCGGTGCGGGTTGCTATGGCTGTACCGGGCTCGGCCGTCTCGACGTCTTTGCGGACAATGCGTCCATGTGGACCAGAGCCTGTGAGGGCTGAAAGATCGATCCCCTTTGCCTTGGCAATTCGCCTGGCAAGCGGACTTGCTTTTATCCGCTCTACACCAATAGCTGTTGACGCGGCATCGGATTGTGCCGGTAATGGCGCTGACATAGTGGTGGGTGCTGGGGTCTGGGCTTCAGGCGGGCGCATTGGCTCAGGTGATTTCGGCGGACTTCCATCTGCCGCAGTCATTTCCGGCGGTTCCTCTAGTTGGGATGCATCCTCGCCCTCCTCAGCAAGGACGGCAATAACCGCATTTACCGCAACGCCTTCTGTTCCTTCGGCCACGAGGAGCTTGGCAATTGTCCCTTCATCGACGGCTTCAACTTCCATAGTTGCCTTATCGGTTTCGATCTCAGCAATCAGGTCACCGGCATTTACCTCGTCACCTTCTTTGACGAGCCATTTTGCAAGGGTCCCCTCTTCCATAGTCGGGCTAAGTGCAGGCATTGTGATATTAATGGACATGGCTCACATCCCCTCACAGACAGCTTTTGCTGCGGCCACAATATCGTCAGTTCCCGGAAGGGAGAGCGCTTCTAGATTGCCGGCATATGGCAGGGGCACATCCGCCTGGGTTACGCGTGTTGGCGGCGCATCGAGATAGTCGAAGGCCTCATTTGTCACAGTCGCACAGATCTCTGCGCCAACGCCCATATAGCGCCAACCTTCCTCAGCGGTCACAATCCGATTGGTCTTTTTGACGCTTTCCAAAATTGTCGCGGTGTCCATGGGGCGGATGGTTCGCAGGTCGATAACTTCCGCGGATATACCCTCACCTGCCAGCCGCTCTGCTGCTTCCAAGGCAAAGCCCACCATGCGGGAGTAAGCCACGATCGTCACATCGCTTCCCTCGCGTTTCACGGCAGCCTTCCCAATTGGCAGCACATAATCGTCCACATCCGGAACGTCGAAACTTGTTCCATAGACAAGTTCATGCTCCAGGAACACGACTGGATTTGGATCACGGATGGACGCTTTCAAAAGCGCCTTCGCATCCGCCGCATCATAAGGGGCAACAACTTTAAGACCGGGCACGTGGCCATACCAGGCAGCATAGTCCTGGCTGTGCTGAGCGCCGACGCGCGACGCCGCGGCGTTCGGTCCCCGAAACACAATTGGGCAGCCCATCTGCCCACCGGACATATAGAGGGTCTTCGCCGCGGAATTTATAATGTGGTCAATCGCCTGCATGGCAAAATTGAACGTCATGAACTCGACAATTGGTTTCAACCCCCCAAATGCCGCGCCGACGCCCAGACCAGCAAAACCGTGCTCTGTAATCGGTGTATCGACCACGCGCTGAGGACCGAACTCCTGCAACAATTCGCGGGTTACTTTGTACGCACCCTGATATTCAGCGACCTCCTCTCCCATGACGAAAACCGTCTCGTCCCGGCGCATCTCCTCTGCCATGGCATCGCGCAGAGCATCGCGAACAGTTGTTTCCGTATAGGTAGTCCCTGGCGGAAGATCGGGCGCAGCCTCTATACCGCCACTCACCTGGTTTGTGATGGAGACACTGCTAATTGCTTCAGGATTGGTTACAGGTGGTGTATCCGGCTCAGCAAGCGGTATCGTTCCACCATTCACCGGCGTCGGCAAATCGCTGGCATTTTCGCCATCTTCCGCCAGTACAGCGATTACGGCGTTTACCTTCACCCCCTCCGTGCCCTCAGGGACGAGTATTTTCGCCAGCACGCCCTCATCAACCGCTTCAACTTCCATGGTGGCTTTGTCGGTTTCGATCTCAGCAATCACATCACCGGACGTGATTTCATCGCCTTCGGCTTTCAACCATTTGGCAAGCGTACCCTCTTCCATAGTGGGCGATAGAGCGGGCATCAGAATATCTACGGCCATTTATATGCGCTCCAAGAAAGGTAAAATTTGAGACGCGACCATCAGTGTTCCAACAAGGCCCGTAAGCCACGCAGCCGGTCGTAACATCGGAATAACAAACCAGTATGCCAGCGCGTAGACAATCCGGGCACCTAAAAAGAGCCCCGCACCGAACTCAGCGGTCGCTGTTGTTTGGCCTGTTTCAACCGCCACAATGACCAGCGGAACGAACAACATCATATTCTCCAACATGTTCGCAGTCGCACGTTTTGTGCGGGCGGCCAGAACGCTGTCTTCTTTTTCGAGTTTGTCCCGGGAGCCGAGCAGGATTGGGCCATGGTGCAACGCACCGGCGGCCCCTTGCACGATGATCATCACAAACAAAAGCAAAACTGCAGCGACAAGCTGGGAGTACATTAGCGGCATCAGAGCGCTTCCCGCTGGACAAGAACATCAGTCCATAGCTCGGATGGGTCGGGTTCAGGGCTGGACAGGGAAAAATCAGCCGCCGCTTTGACAATGGCGCGGATTTCCTTGTCGACGCTTTTTAGTGCAGTTTCATCGGAATGTCCGGCCTCCAAGATCTGCGCTTTCAGCCCTTCAATCGGGTCACTATGTGTTCGGACATCATCGACCTCTTCGCGCTTGCGATATTTGGCCGGGTCAGACATAGAGTGACCGCGGTAGCGATAGGTCTTCATTTCCAGAATGTACGGCCCTTTGCCGGTACGGGCATGTTTCACGGCCTTTTCGGCAGCGGCTTTGACGGTTAGCACGTCCATGCCGTCGACAGCCTCGCCTTCAATTTCGAAGGATATGCCGCGTTTGAACAACTCTGTTTCTGCTGAAGCGCGCTCGACACTTGTACCCATCGCGTACTGATTGTTTTCAATAACGTAGACAACAGGCAAATCCCAAAGCGACGCCATATTGAAGGCTTCGTATACCTGCCCCTGATTGGCTGCCCCATCTCCAAAATAGGCAACGCTGACTGCGCCATTATTTTTGTATTTGTTTGAAAATGCGAGTCCTGTCCCGATAGGAACCTGAGCGCCGACAATCCCATGACCGCCAAAAAAATTCTTCTCACGACTGAACATGTGCATTGAACCGCCCTTGCCCCGGGAATATCCGCCCGATCGGCCCGTCAACTCAGCCATCACGCCATCTGGATCCATTCCGCATGCGAGCATATGCCCATGATCACGATATCCGGTGATAACCTGGTCGCCGTCCTTCAGAGCTGCCTGAACACCGGTGACCACCGCTTCTTGCCCAATGTAAAGATGACAGAATCCGGCGATATGGCCCATGCCATAAAGCTGGCCAGCTTTCTCTTCAAAGCGCCTTATCAGCAGCATATCGCGGTAAAAGTTCAGCATCTCGGTTTTTGAGCCTGCCGAACGCTTTTTCTTTGTTGTTTTTGCTGCCGTCGCCATTCAGGGTGACCCTCCTAAGGTGCCGCCCCTATTACGCACCAGGACCGGTCAAGGTCTAGTCAATTCCGATATGCAATAATGCATTCCGGATCAGCTAGTGCGATAGAATGATCTCATCTGGCCTGACAAATGCCAGCTTTTCCCGCGCGAGGGCCTCAACAAATTCAGGATCAATAGATCCTGGGGTCAGACGGGCAATATCCCGTTCAAGGCTGGCAAGTTCAAGATTCACTGTCGCGAGCTCGCCCTCGAGATCCGCAATCTGGTTTTGCATATCACTCCACTCGCCAAGGCCTTGGTCCCCAGCGAACGTATGGATCGCAAAGTAGAGAATGAGCGCGGATAGTAATAATCCGGCGAGTTTTGAAATCATGATACAGCCCGATCTATGGGTCTCAGTATCACTCAACCAAGGTAAACAAAGCCTTAGTTAAGCTTCATAGTGCTCTGCCAAATACTTGAGAATTTGGCGGCCTCCCAAAACATCCCGGACCATGTTTGGATCGTGCAATCTTGGTGCCCCGTGGGAGGTTGGCACCCAGATATATTCCATTTCAAGCGAGCACAGACGCTCTTTGATGAGACGGCCGGATGGGTTTCGCTCAGCCCCAAAATAGATCAAGGCTTGCTTCGGTTCCCGGGAAGATTTGGCAGTTAAGCCCGACATCAGCCGTGCCAGCCCGGCAAATTGAGATGTCAACGTATTTAGCGGGCCGAGCCATTGGATAAATGGTAATGGCCGGTTCGCGGCTACCGCGATCGCCTTCGCAATCTGTTGGCTTTCATATTGCCCTTTGGCGCTTCCTGAGGGCACGAGATAAGGAAACTGAGCCTTTCCGCCCAATTGTTCAACATCCGGACGAAATCGGGTACCCCGCTTGGGACACGGACGAACGCGGACGGCAAGCCCAGCTTCGCTAATCGCTTCTCGAGCAATTCTACAAAAGGGGCATGCTTCGAATTCGTATAGGGTGGGGAGCTTTTCTTTATCGAGCGGAGACCCGGCCGGCGCACGACCGGCCCCGGCCCGCAAAATCGATGCAATTAAGGAT
>JBCBAO010000125.1:0-7790 GCA_038532405.1 Pseudomonadota bacterium
CCCGATTGAGGACAATCTCGGAATGGAAGCATTGGCCCACTATCACCGGGCGCTGATCGTTGGGCTGGAAGCTGTTCAGAATGGGGGCACACCCATCGCGGCGCTGTCCGGTGCTGTTCCCGTCTTTGATAAGCGCCTTGATGCGCCGGCCGGGTTGCAGCTAACGGGGCTTGATGCCCACGGCGCTGATCTGTTTGCCGTGTTTCGAGGGTATGCGCCCGAGACCGGATCCATAATAGATGTGCGCCGGTTTCCCCAAATTGGCGGAATCGGGGAAAGACTCGTGCGCCTCGAGCGTCCCTTGCTTGCAGATAATTTCGAAGGGATCGCCGTTACCGCAATCAATGAGCAAACCCTACGTCTTTATATCATATCGGACGATAATTTTTCTAGGCGACAAAAGACGCTTCTTTTCGCGTTTGACGTGTCTTCGAGCTCCGAAGCTTCGAGGTCTGCAACCGCGCCATAGAGCCCACGCCTGAAGTGTGCTCTCAAAAAAAATTACTCGTTAAGCATGTGTTTTTTGTCATTAACCTCTTGGGTCGAAATATTGCTGTGGTGGCCCGAATGCGCACTCGCTCAAGTATTCCCTTGATTGGGGAATAATAAAAACGTTAAAATTACAAATAAATCATCGTATTATTCTCAAAATACACGTCTAAGAAATATATCCTTTTAATTCGCCCAGAAGAAGAAATCGTCTCGGTCGGACTTTATAGTTTAATTCTATGACTATTAGAGGGGTTTTCGATTTGACGAAACGGTCAACGTGAAACCTATGGCAGACGTGGGGGATCACCACGCGACTTGCAATCGTCAAAATTAAACTCAGGGACGAGTGCCAATTTTGACATCCTCATTGCCACATTCCGTGGTCGTGCGAGAGCCCACAAAAAATGCGCAGTAGCGAATATAATCTGAAACAAGGTGGACTATTAATGTCAAAGATTATGAAAATGACGACGGCTTTGGGGGCTGTTTTACTTGCCTCGTCAGTAATTGCACTTCCAGCGAGTGCAGATGTAGAACCCAAAACAGAAGAAGAGCGTGTCCAGGGGGCTGGATATATCGGCCAGTTGAGCCGCCGTGCCATCGCAAGCGGTGCCATGGCCCGACTTGAAAGCTCCGGCCTATCGGTTGAAGTGGAGGATACGCGCGATCGTGTGTTTTTCTGGCACTCCGTCGCGCTCGACACCGTCGCCATTGACCATACGCCCGATGCGGCAACGGATGAGGCACCCCTCGAAAATGGTGGACCAACCCGCACAAGCCGTGCACTTGCCATGGTCCAGATTGCTGTTTTCGATGCCATAAACGCCCTGGATCCAACCTTTACACCCTTCAACGAACTTAGCGTCCGCTCTGGCGCAACATCAGAAGATGCAGCGATCTCGCAGGCGGCCTATTCAACGCTTCTTGCGCTTTATCCGAGCCAGGCGAGCCGGTTGCGGGAAATTTTCAGCGAAGACCAAGCCCGCATCCGGGATGAAACGCCCACTTCGGCCCGGGCAGAAATTTCGCGCGGAAACGCACTTGGCCGGAACGCCTCGCGGGCCATCCTGCGCGACCGGCGCAATGATGGATCCGAAATTGGCGATCCAAGCTTTGGTGAGGGCGGTGAAGTTGCCGACGGCACAACCACCTTTTTCAACACGCCTGTAAATGGCGGTACGAGCAATATTGGCGAGTGGCAGCCAGATCCGAACACGCCGGAATTTGCAGGTGAGTTCAACTTGTCTCTCGGCGCGTTCTGGGGCGCTGTGGATCCATTCTTCCTGGAAAGTGGCGATCAGTTCCGCATTCCCGAGCCGCCATTGCCCGATAGTGATGAGTACACCACCGCTTACAATGAGGTCGCCGGCCTCGGCGGCTCTCCGGACAATGTCGCAACGCCAAGCACCGGCAATGACGAAACCCGGTTTATCGGAAACTATTGGGGCTATGATGGTGTGCCACTGATCGGTGTTCCGCCACGTGTCTACAATCAGATTGCTGCGCAACTGATCGAAGATGAGCTGGAAGACGATTCTGCTGTGGGAACGGCCCGCCTTCTGGCCCAGGTCAATATCGCCCTCGCAGACGTCGCCATTGCCGCATGGGACAGTAAGTATTTCTACAATTACTGGCGCCCGGTTACCGGTATCCGCGTTGACGACGGAAATCCCGATACATCCCAGGACCCAAGCTGGGATCCGGTCGGAACCTCGGTCATCAACACCGCCGTAGCGATCCGCCCGACACCGCCATTCCCGGCTTATCCATCGGGTCACGCAGCATTTGGTGCAGCCCTGTTTGAGATCATGCGGGACAACTTCGGAAACCGGACCCCGTTCACCTTTATCTCTGACGAGTTTAACGGCGAGGGGGAAGATCCCTTCCTGGCTGGCGCACCGCGTCCATTAGTGCCCGTGCGGTTCCGTCGGCTCCGTCAGGCCCAGCGGGAAAACGGCGACAGCCGTATCTTCAACGGGGTTCACTGGCAGTTTGACAATTCTACGGGTCAAACCCAGGGCGAGCAGGTTGCCCGCTTCCTGTTGGATGAAGTGAGCGCATTCCAGCCATTGGATGACGAATAGCAGATAGCCGTCAGGTCCATCGGCCATACGGTCTTGTCGGCACTTTGATGCCTGCTTGCCAGAGCGCCTAGATGGAACCTGTATGTTGACTGTATAAAAGGCGGCCGAGCGCAAGGGACACCTTGCGCTCGGCTTCCACAACACGATGGCGGGCGGTCCCAGATCTTCGATTGCGCCGCTTACCCTGTAGAGGTTGCTAATTTTAATGTTGAAATCAGTTCCAATCATCGCCGCTGCGACTGTTGTCATCGCGGCATGTGCCAGCCAAGTCGCTGTCGTCGATACTGCCGAGGCCGCGCCGCCGGTCGAAACCGCCGCTGCCGAGACAACATCGGATCCGCGCGGTCCGGCTCTGAACGGTCTCACCGAGGTGAAGCCCTCGGACATTTCGCCCAATTTTGAAAAAGATACAGTGATTGGCCTAAATGCAATCGTTCGGCGTTCACTCGATGTGGTCGAGGCCTATGATGCACTGAGTCTTCCTGGCGGGGATGCATCTATCCCGCTTGAGGCCGATCAGTTCTCAGCCCTTGAAGATATGCAGGCCCGCGCCAAGGCCGCTGTGGTCGATATCAATGCGGAAGCACGCCGTTTGAGCACCAGTGGTGAAGTGCACAATGCTGCCATTCTTGCCGGAATGGTGGAATTCGTTACCGATGTGGAAAGCGAAATTTCGGCATCCCTTGCACGCGCGGAGGTGCGTTAGGGGCAAGAGACCACTGCATTGGACTTCCTTTTTTAAGACCTCTCACCTAACTTAGGGCGTGGCGGCAGCTGCAACGCGCGGAGCGGGATTTTTATTCCAGCGACCTTACATTACCATCAGGGAACTGTCCCTGGCCGGGATCGTGGTCCCGGACACACGGTGCCCACCTAGCTTGCTGGGTCGATGGGAATGAACGAGCCCGTCCGGCGGTTTTTTTCGCGGTTGTCGTCATCCATCTATTGTTCAATTTAAATGTGATCGCGTAAGTGATTTTACACTTGTCTTATGTTGTGTAAGCGTTGTTCACCCGATGATCTTCAAACGCGGACCGAACTTTGGATATGCAGAAAGACCAGCTTAGAAAAACGCTCCGCGATATCCGCGCCGAGGCTGCGGCCCGGGATCCGGATGCCGCTGAGAAACTGGCTGATATCTTCCCGATGAAACTGTTCGAGAGGTACGGCCCCATCGTTGCTGGTTATATGCCGATCAATGACGAACTGTCGCCGCTGCCGCTTTTGCAGCGTCTTGTTTTATCTGGCGCTGCGCTCTGCCTACCACGGGTCAATGCCGACAATAGCATGACGTTTCGTCTCTGGGAGCCGGGCGAACCGCTTATTGAAGGACGGTTTGGCCTTAAGGAGCCAACCGAAGATGCGCCGATTGCCGAGCCGAGCCTTGTCCTCGTTCCTTTGCTCGGCTTCGATGTTCATGGCACGCGCCTTGGCTATGGAAAGGGCCATTATGATCGGGCCTTGGCCTTGCTGCGCCAGAGCGGCCGCGCCTTTGCATGCGCACTCGCCTACAAAGCTCAGATGCAGGAGCTTTTGCCCGTCGAGGACCACGATCAGCCGCTTGATTGGGCTGTAACAGAGAAGGGGTCTGTGCCCCTTTTCATGATGCGGGCCATGGCGAGCTGAAATAACGGATCGCTCAGGTGCGCGAAAGCGTTAAGTCTTCGCTCTTAGCACGTTTCTAATTCGCATCTTTTTTTAACAAAATTCGGGAAGAAGTACTGGGCCGAAGGAGTTTGCCCATGACGACCACACCGACCCCGACCAAAATTTTGGATCTGTTGCCGCTTTCAACCATGCTCTATCGGGCCATTCGGAGCGATGATGGCACGATTACCGATTTTGAAATCCTGTTCTCCAATCAGCTTGGTGCAGCCACTGTCAACAGTACGCCCGAAGAGGTGCTTAAAACGACGATCCTCGGTCTGGTCGACAGCGTTTTTGCGGGCGATAGAACATCTTTCGATCATTTGGTTCGGGCAGTGGAAGGGGGCGAGCCCCTGCAATGGATGAACTCGCCGCGGTCAGATGGATCGGTTCTGGAAAACAAATTGTTCCTGATCACCATGACGCCCTATGGCGACGATGTCATGCTGACAGGCCAGGATATCACCTATATCGCCGCCGAGGATAGTACGATCGGCGAGGAGTTCAGGGTCTTCCGCGCAGCCTGTAATGCCAGCGTGAACTGTATTGCCTTTTCGGACCAGGATGGCGTTATCGGATATGCAAATCCGGCGTTTTGCGATCTCCTTGGGTATACGGCTGAAGAGTTAATAGGGGCAAATGTCTCCAGTTTTGCACTTCAGGAATCTATTGAGCAAAGCCAGGCAGAAATGGAAGATCTCCTAAGCGGCAAAGTCGATAAAGTGGTCGGGGACCGCCGATACGTCCACAAAGACGGTACCGAGATCGATGTCGCAATTTCGGTCTCGACGGCAATTGAGCCCCTCACTGAAAAAATCATGATCGTCGCCCAGATCCGGGATGTCCGCGAGGAACGCAAACGCGAACGCGAGCTGCGCCACGCCCTGCGGCAGGCCGAGCAGGCAACCAAAATGAAATCCGAGTTTCTCGCCAATATGAGCCATGAAATCCGGACCCCGCTGAACGGCGTGATCGGCATGGCCCAGGTGCTCGCCCATAGTGATCTTGATGAGGAGCAGACCGAGAACGTCGAAACCATTCTCGATTCCGGTCGATCCCTGATGACGTTGCTGAACGATATTCTCGATCTGTCAAAGATCGAGGCTGGCAAACTCGACATTAGCCCCGTCGACTGTGATGTGCGTCACAAATTGCGCCGGATACACCAGCTGTTTGAACCGATTGCTGTGGAGAAGGGGCTGGAGTTGCGTTTCTTCGTCGATCCGAGTGTGCCGTCCCATTTGCGGTTAGATCCAGTGCGGGTGCGCCAATGTATTTCCAACCTCGTCTCGAATGCCGTGAAGTTCACAGATAGTGGATCGATTATGATTGTGACAACGGCGCAGCCCATCGGGAATGGACAACATGCTTTGCGCGTTTTCGTAACTGATACGGGCATTGGTATCTCGGCCGATAAGCAAGAGCATATCTTCGACAGCTTCCAACAGGCGGATGGCTCAACGACCCGTCGGTTTGGCGGAACGGGGCTCGGTCTTTCCGTGACGCGGAATCTCGCCCGAATGATGGGGGGCGACATCACCGTAACAAGTGAAATCGGCCGTGGCTCTGTCTTTATCTTTAGCTTCCTCGCCGCTGAACTTGGATATGACCTTGCCATTCCCGAGGAGGGAAATGTTTCGGTGATTATGCCGACGGGGCCTGCCAGCACACCCCCACCAACCTCGACAAATCGCCAAGTCAATCAATTCACGGAAGGCCCGCGCAAATTACAGGATATGCATGTCTTGATTGTCGACGATAATCAGGTCAACCGCCGCGTCGCGCGGTCCTTCCTGAGCCAATACGATATGACCTCCCGCGAGGCCGTGAATGGCCAGGACGCCCTTGAGATTATGGCCGAAGAGCCTTTCGATCTTGTGCTGATGGATGTCCACATGCCGATCCTGGACGGTGTCAGTACGACCCGTGCCATTCGCGAACAGCCAGCCTGGGCTGACCTGCCCATTATTGCACTCACGGCCGATGCCATGACCGGCGACCGGGACAAATATCTCGCCGAGGGCATGTCTGGATATGTCTCCAAACCAATCGATCAAATGGAACTGGTGAAGGAAATCCACCGGGTTATCGATGTCGCATCGGCCGCCGAGCGCAAGGCCAGCTAGCGAAGTGCGATTGGTATAGGCGGAGAATGGGATTAGCCGGCGAGGCGCAGTCGCCCGCTGGCCGCTTCCTCGAATTCGGCATTGGCGAAGCGAGCAATAAACTCGTTCACCCTTGGAACGATTTCCGTGCGGAAGCGCGAGCCGTTGAAAACTCCATAATGGCCCACATCGGGCTGGATGTAATCAAGCTGCATATCGTCGGGGATATTCGTGCACAGGGTATGGGCCGCCTGGGTCTGGCCGATCCCGGAAATGTCGTCTTTCTCCCCCTCGACCGTCATCAGCGCGACATCCGTGATCGCCGATGGGCGAACAAGCCTGCCGCGATATTTGAATATGCCGCGCGCAAGGTGGTGCTCCTGGAAAACGCGGGTGATTGTCTGGAGATAAAACTCCTCCGTCAGGTCCAGAACGGAAAGATACTCATCGTAGAACTTGCGGTGTTTTCCTGCATTGTCGCCATCTCCCTCAACCAGATGGTTGAAGAACCGCCAATGGGCGTCAACATGGTTCTCCCAATTCATGTTCATGAAGGACGATAGCTGGACAAAGCCAGGATAAACACGGCGCATAGCCCCCGGCCATGGGGCAGGGACAGTATAAATCATATTGTTTTCAAACCAGGCAAACTCCCGGTCTTCGGCAAGCTGGTTCGGCACCGTGGGGGATTTGCGTGCATCAATTGGCGACCCCATAAAGGTCATTGTTGCCGGTCTCGACGGGTCATTGTCTTCCGCCATCATCGAGATGGCCGCGAGCACTGGGGGGCCCGGTTGGCAAACGGCAAGTACATTGGTGCCTGCGCCGAGATAGGTCAGCATGCTTCGAACATGGTCGATATAGTCGTCCAGGTCGAACCGCCCCCGCCAAACCGGCACCATGCGGGCGTCTGTCCAATCCGTAATGAACACCTCATAGGTTGGCAGAAATGCTTCGACGGTGCCGCGGAGCAGAGTTGCATAATGCCCCGATAGCGGCGCGACGATCAACAAACGGGGTTGGGGCGGGGCCTTTGCCCCCCGGGCTTTTGCCAAGTCTGCCGGATCGCGTCTGAAATGGATCAGGTTACACCAGGTCGACCCCCAGGCGACCTCCGGCGTAATGCCAATATCAACGCCATTCACGCGCGTTGTCGGGATATCCCAGTCTGGCTTGCCATAATACCGCGTCGTGGACTCGAAAACATCGGCGGCGGCGGCCATCGATTTTCCGAAGTTCGTCTTTGAAAGCGGATTTAATGGCGATGTCAGGTAGCTGCGCGAAGCCTTGGCGGCCAGTCGAAGGGGGGCCATTGCAACGCGATTCATTTCTACAAGCGTATAGAGCATCAGCTTCCCCGGAATATTGCTGCAACGCAACATAGGCACGGGTCGGACGATAGGCAAAGCGGTTCGCGCATGAGGAGAGGCAGCCAAGCGTCCTAAAGCGCAGAAGTTTTCAA
>JBCBAO010000126.1:0-7770 GCA_038532405.1 Pseudomonadota bacterium
CCGGACTCAACGATTGTCGTCGACAGCAGCACATCATATTCACCGTCATAGAAAGCGGTCATGATATTCTCGAGTTCCGTCGCCCCCATCTGCCCGTGGGCCACCACGAATTTCACTTCGGGGACATTTTCAGTGAGAAACGCTTCAAGCTTGTCCAAGTCTGCAATCCGCGGTGCAACAAAGAACGCCTGGCCGCCGCGATACTTCTCCCGTAACAAAGCCTCGCGGAGGGTCACGGTATCAAATTCGGTGATATAGGTACGCACAGACAGCCGATCGACCGGCGGCGTGGCGATGATGGACAGATCGCGGATACCGGTCAGCGCCATTTGAAGCGTCCGCGGAATGGGCGTCGCCGATAGGGTCAGCACATGTACATCGGCCTTCAGCTCTTTTAGCCGTTCCTTATGCTTCACCCCGAAACGCTGCTCCTCATCGACGATCAGTAGGCCAAGGCGCTTGATGTCGATGGACTTTGAGAGCAAGGCATGGGTCCCGACCACGACATCTACTGTACCCGCCTTAAGGCCCTCGCGCGTTTCGCTTGCGTCTTTGCCTGTTACCAGGCGGGACAAGTGGCGGACCTTGAGCGGCCATCCGGCAAAGCGTTCAGAAAACGTTTTATAGTGTTGACGGGCGAGAAGGGTCGTCGGCGCGATGACCGCCACCTGTTGGCCTGCCATTGCGGCGAGAAATGCACCGCGCAGCGCGACTTCCGTCTTTCCGAAGCCGACATCGCCGCAGACAAGCCGGTCCATCGGCTGACCGGACGCCAGGTCACCCGTTACATCCGCAATCGCATGGAGCTGATCGTCCGTCTCTTCATAGGGAAAGCGCGCGGCAAACTCCTCATAAAGGCCCTGGCCGGTTTCCACTGGGTCGGCCTTGCGAAGCGCACGCTTGGCAGCGATCTCCATCAATTCGGCCGCCATTTCCAAAATGCGTTTCTTCGCTTTGGCTTTGCGGGTCTGCCAGCCCGCCCCGCCAAGCCGGTCCATCGCGCTTTCGGCACTGTCGGACCCGTACCGGCTAATAAGGTCGATATTCTCCACCGGTAGATAGATCCGGTCACCGCCGGCATATGCCAGCTCCAGGCAGTCATGGGCCGCCCCGGTAACGGTAAGTGTCTTCAGCCCCTCATACCGCCCAACCCCATGCTCAACATGCACAACCAGATCCCCCTGGGTGAGCGCAGCCGCTTCTGCAATAAAGTTCGCGCTTTTGCGTTTGCGGCGTGGGTTGGCGAGTTTGTCACCCAGCACGTCCTGCTCGGCAATGACGCACAGCGTTTCGGTCTCGTACCCGGCCTCAACGGGCAGTTCAGCAACCGAAACCCCCGCGGCGACAGCCGCTTCCATTGAATAAACAGGGGCCATGCCCGGAAGGCCATGGTCCTCCATAACCGATATCAGCCGCTCAGCGGACCCTGCACTCCAAGCGGCGAAGATCACCGCTTTTCCATCGGCACGTTTTGCTTTTGCGTGGGCAGCGCTCGCTTCAAAAACATTGACGTCGGCTTTGGCCCGCTCCGGCGCAAAGTTGCGCCCGGGCTTACCACCGAGCCCAATGCCATCTCCCTCCAGCGGCGTAAATCGCGCAATCGGCAAACCTTGAAGCGCGGCGTCGAGGTCTGCCGGCGTCATATAGAGAGCACCTGGCGCAAGCACGCGGGCCTCTCGCCCACCACCCGCAGCTTCGGTGCGCGCCTCAAAATAATCCTCTGCTTGGCCAAGTCGATCAGCGGCCGCTTCGCCCGCTAACCCGCCAAGGGCAATCAGAGCATCGGGGCCAATATAGTCGAACAAGGTCTCCAACCGATCATGGAATAATGGCAGCCACATTTCCAAGCCCTGCCGGCGTATCTTGGCCCGCGCGGCTTCATACATCGGATCGCCATCCGGTGCGCCAAATGTATCAAGGTACCGTCCACGAAACGCGCCGAGCACCTCGTCCGTGAAGAGAATTTCGCTCACCGGTGCGAAACCAATTTCTTTTAATTCACCCATTGTCCGTTGGGTCTCAGGATCAAAGCTGCGCAAGGCATCGACTGTTGTTCCAAAAAAATCGAGCCGCACCGGCTCGTTTGCTGTTGGGGGAAAGAGATCGATCAATCCACCCCGTATCGCAAACTCCCCTCGCTCGCGCACTGTGCCGGCGCGAACATATCCGTTTATTGTGAGGTAATCCGTCAGCGTCGACTGCTCTACATCATCGCCCACGGAAACAAAAAAGCTGGCCTGCTTGAGCGCATCGACCGGCGGCACACGTTGAACAAGCGAAGAGGCTGTTGTGATTACCAAACGCGGTTTTTCGCCCGCCCCGGATTGAGCCAGGCGCGCCAGGCCTGCGCACCGCTTGGCAGCGATCCCAGCCGTTGGGCTAACCCGGTCATAGGGCAGCGTATCCCATCCCGGAATCAGGATCGTTTCAAGACGAGGAGCGGCAAACCCGGCCAGCCGAACGGCGGCATCGGCCATGCGGTCGTCGCGCGCAACATATAGCCCATTGCCTCCGCGCGCCTGTAATGCGTCGCAGAAGGCAGAAATATCCAAACCGAATGGAGCCGAACTTATGCGCGTCGGCGCAGACAGCGCTTGCAGGAATGGGACGGAGGACATCGAGGGCTAATCCTGGAACAGGTCAGGCGTCTGGGCCATCACCCGGGTTGTGCAGCAAAACGGAAGGCAATCAACTGATCGAGCACGGGGCCCTTATAATTGTCCGGCACGGCTTTGCGCCCAATAAGCCAGGCATACACCTCCCAATCCGGCGTCGATAACAGGGCCTCAAATTCAGCAAGACCGTTTTCATCCAGCGACTCGATATGTGCGTCGGCAAATGCCCCCATTAGAAGGTCCATTTCTCGAAACCCTCTACGCCAGGCCCGGAACCTCAATTTTCGCCGTCGCTCATCCATAGCCGGTATCTCCTCTTAGCGCACCATTTAGGTGCTTTGTCGCCACTTGGATAGGGTGGGATCAGTCCTCGACCGTTTCCAATGCCCCAGGGATTGGCCAGGGCCAACCATTCGGAACAAGCAGTTCACCGGCCGCCTGTTTGGCCTCAATCTCAGCCCGGGTGGCAGCCAGCGCCAACATGCGCTCAGCCGTAACAGGATGGGACCGTGTGCCATAGGTCGATTTTGGCGAGACTTTTGAAAATGATTCAAAGACACGCTCTACTTGGGAAATATCGAGCCCAGCACGTGCTGCGATATACATCGACAGATAGTCGGCCTCCCGCTCAAAGTTGCGAATGCCAAGAACCCCGTTCTGGACGCGCGTGAGCGCTGCTGCACCAGGTGGGGTCTCTACCCCGGCAAACCGCTCCAGTACCCCGCCGATTGTCAGGTCCAAAAGACCCGCCCCAATCGCAATTGGAACACCCCAAAGATAAAGCCCTGAAACCGTCGCGTTGCGTTCCAGTTTAGGCACATGGCGACCAGCGACATGTCCAATCTCGTGGGCAACAACAAGTGCTATATCTGCGTCATCTGGAAAATAGGTCAGCAATCCCCGATTAATTCGAATACGATCCTCACCTGCCGATGCATTCACCACACTCGTCTCAAGAACCTGAACCTGGACATTGCAAATCGTCTGCGGCTCCAACACCAGATCCAACCGCTCACCGGCTTGATCAAAGACGACAGGAAGCGCCGGGGGATCTTCTCCAGCACGCTTCGCAGCTGATCGGCTTTTTGCATAGGTACCGAGCGCATCAGTGAGCACGTCCAGCTGACCCTGAACATCGGTGCCTCCAACTCTGATCGGCACGGCACCTGGGCGTAGTCCGGCCTGGAATGCCGGGCTGCCAGCGGATACACCAAGCACCACAGGCCGATCATCATACCCGGCAGCGTTTACTTGTTTCAGGTTAAAGCCGTCGACGAGGCTGCGGATCGTCCGATCGTTCCCGATCGTCAACCCAAATGCATCCCGCCGGCGATTGTGACAAAGGTCCGCACTGGAAACGAGGAGTGGCCAAGCGATATCGTCGACCCGGGCTTTGCGTTCCAGCACGGCATCGATCACACTGGATTGAATGGCAACTGTGTCTGCCTCAATCTCAGTGGTTTCAATAATTGGATATTGCGTTGATGTAGAGGCGCAGGCCCCCAGCAAGGCTGAGAACGCTAAGGTCAGACAAATGATCTTTGAAGCGTTCAACATGAAATCACCCTACAAATATACAAAAACTTTATACCAGCTTCATCCAGGCTTTCTTACACTTTTACGTGCGCGAGGTCCGGGGCAATGGATTAGGGTTCGGGCTCAAACCAGATCGGCGAGGTCCAGGCAAATTCATAAATTCTATCCGACATCGGTTGATCGCAGAGCGGAGGTTTGTCGGCCTCATCCAAAGCATCGCATTGGATCCGGCTCCAGCGGATCGATGGAAGTTCGACGGCACGCATATAATAATAGGCATTCTGCGACGGATCATAGTCCGGATCGCGATAGGTTTGGCAAAAGGATGGGGCACCCCTTGGTTGGTCAGCAGCCACCACGGTTGTGACTTCGGAATGTTTGCGTCCTTCATCATCCACCCACCCCTTGATGATTTGCAACTCCTTTAGCGCCTGGGCTTCGCCCGATGGATCGCGAACTGCCTGGAGAACAAAAGTCGGCGTATCTGCGGGGGCTGGAATATTCGCACCCATGGGAACACCGCGGGCATAGGCAATCTCAAGCCAGTCATCCCGTTCGCATATCGCCTCAGGATAGTCCCCAACAAAAAAGCGGGGCGCGATGCGCGTACCGGATGTTGCAAAAGCTTCACGGCGTTTCATGGATTGGAAGATGGCGTCCCTTGAGTTTTCGACCGCCCAGATGCCCGCAAGGCCACCGGGATTGCCTTCTATGCGATTATGTCGGCCAAGCCCCGGCGCACCAAGGCGCCCCTCCAGGCTTGTCTCGTGGACGATATGCCCCGGCCAGGTCGCTTCTGCGGTGTTCCCACCCGTCCCGATATGGGTATCGGAGCTACCTATGACGCCCATTTGGAAAGGGTTTGTATGGCTATGCTGCGCCTCAAGCAGACCATCTAGCCAGGCACCACGGGCAAAGTCCCGCGAAGCCACACATGGCCCCTTGTATAAATTGTCTTTCGGATCGAGGTCCTCTTCGCGGCATTCTCGAAGTGTCTGGCGGTAAAGCCGGGGGATCCAGGACGTTAAATCGAAGGCAGATACACGGGTTCCGATGGTTCGAATTGCCTCCACATCGCAATATTCATCAGCATCACCCAGAATATCGGTCACGCCATTCACACATTCAGACGTCCCCTTGTGTTGGGTAATTTCCATTAATCGATCAAAGGCTTGGCGTTGTTTGCGGTGCGCTTCTTGCGCCTCTTCGGAAAACCCCTCCAAGGATCGGGTGTTAAACCCATTACCGCTGGAGAGGTTTGAATTATGCGGGATAGAGATAACATCGCACGCGTCAATGCCCTGCCGACACTCAGTCTCTAATTTTTCGAGCAGGTCCGGTAAAGTTGGGTAGTCAACGAAGTTACCGGGTTGCTTGGGCACGGAAGCATTCTTGAAAATCGTGTTTCTATGCATATGCATACCGCTCGGGCTGCGGGTATATTCATAGCCGATGAAACTCGTAAATGCGCAATCGGTTGTGCGGTCATACGCTTCCTCAGCTGCCGCAATTGTATCTCGCCAAACGCGGCGTGCGGCCTCCAAGCAATCCTCGCCCCCTTTACCGCAGACAGCAGGCTTGCGCTTTGGCCGCGTTCCGGCATGGACCGTCGTGAAGATGCGTAGACCGGGCTCTCCGCCACCTCGAAAGGTTTTACAAGCCCGCGCCCCGTATCCTGGGAACGCTCCGGGTGTCCGGCAGATATACCCCTCGCCAAGGGATTCGGAGTGATCGGTCACCGCGGCAAAATCAAGTGGGGTCTGCAATTGGGCCCGCATGGGCTCGGCCCCATTCTCGACGGGCAGGTCAATCGCTTCCCCCTTCGCAAACCGGTAGGCCGCATCCGGAAATACACGGGTTCCTTCCGGATAAGCATCGGCGGAGAACCCGGTATGGATATGCAAATCTCCGAAAAAGGCGGTCTTTAACGGGTTCCTATCGGCACATGGCGCGCGGGTTTCGCTGTAAATCAATGGCGGCGAGAAGCCAGGCGCATACTTCTCTGGACGTGACTTTTCCGACTGTGGCGGTGTTACCGAAACCGATCGATCGAGGGTGTAGCGCGTGGTGTTCGACAACCACCAAAACGCAATAGATACAATCAACAGAAACATACCGCCATATCCGAGCCATTGCCGTTTCATGGGTTGATCTGCCTTTGAGTCAATGTGGGCGAGTTTTGGGTAGATACACCGAGCCTCGGCGTTACAATCTGCGCCCATCCTGTCAACAGGCCAACCGCTTATACCCACGCCTCAGCCCGCTATTTGGCGAGACCAACCAGCCATTCACCGCTGCCAAACCACTATTATTACTGGTCTTTCGGATAATCTACTTGATTGTGAGTATTTATTCACTTATTATCAATTTATCTCGTGGATACACTCATCCAGCCAAGAGAGGAACACGACATGCCGGACTCCAAATCATCTTCCGGACGCCAAAGAGCACGAAATGCGCGGCCCAAAATCGAACGGGCCGCATTACAGCTCTTTGTGCATGAGGGTGTAGACGGCGCAACAACACGCGATATCGCCGACAAGGCGGGGGTCTCCGAAGGCGCACTTTACCGCCATTATAAGGGGAAGGATGAACTCGCCCTTACCCTGTTCATGGAAACGCATAACCGGCTCGGTGAACTCATCGTTAAAGCCGCAGCCGTCGATGGTGGATTGGAAACGAAAGTTCGCTCGATTGTCACAGCTTATTGCGAACTGGCAGACGAGGACTGGTTGCTCTTTTCCTTTCACCTCGTCTCAATGCATCGGTTTCTTCCCTATGATGTTGAACGCCCGGATGATCCGGTCTCAATCACAGAGAACATTATCCGGTCACTCATGGCATCTGGTGACATTCCCGATGGGGATCCAGCGCTGCTGGCAGCCATGTGTCTGGGGGTTGTATTGCAAGCCGGTCAAAATAAGGCCTATTCCCGCCTGCCCGGCCCCTTCACCGCGCATATAGATGCCTTCACACGGGCAATTATTGCCATTCTCAAACAAAAATAAGACCGGGGAAATCTCCCATGCGCTCATTGCTCTTCACCATTGCTTACTGGGTCCTGTCCGTAAGCTATGTGCTCATCTCGTTGCCTCTGCTCGTTTTGCCGGGCCGCAAACTGATCACCGGCCTGATACGGTCCTATGCGCGTGCCATGCGCCAGGCACTAAGGCTCTTCGCCGGAATTGAAACCGTCGCCCTCGGCAAAGAAAACCTCCCGGCCGAAGGAGCCTACATTATCGCCGCAAAGCACCAGAGCTGGGGTGATGGCTTCATGACCTATTCTGAAGTGCCAAACCTTGTCTTTGTGACAGGCGACCATCTGGAACGCTTACCACTTGTTGGCGGTATTCTAAAAAAACTCGGTGCCATCGTAATCGATACCTGCGGCGGCGGGGAGCGGAAGGCTGCCTCCCTAAGCGAAGGAATGAACAGGGCCAAGGATGCGGGCCAACGTGTTCTGATTTACCCCGAGGGCCACCTCGCCCCGATTGATCACAAAATACGCTACAAGGCCGGCGTATGGCATATGTATCAAGAAATGAACGTACCCGTCATACCAGTGGCGACCAATCTTGGCGTCTTCTGGGCGCAGGACGCATATCAAAAGACACCTGGA
>JBCBAO010000127.1:0-7698 GCA_038532405.1 Pseudomonadota bacterium
CTTTGCATCCCCGAGAAACAGAAACCCGATGACCGAGGCGGCTGTCGGCTGGGCCGACCGATTGTTTAACCGGCTCTTTAAGGCGACGCGAACAATCCATTTCGCCAGGGGCGCTTTCTCAAGATACGCCTTATATACGAGGCGACGCCGCAGAGGTGATCGAAGCTCGGCCTGCTCGATTGGGGCAAGGCCATCAAAGTTTGCTTCCATAAACGCAATCGCTTCTGCGATGGCACCCCGCTCAGCCATGCGATGGGAGACGCCGAACGCGGCCGCACCAAAGCCAAGCTCAAAGGATCGGCGGAACGCAGCCTCAGCGCGTTCGAATTCACCCGCGGTCAAAAGCAAACCGCCATAGGTGGTATGCCAAATGCCACATAAGGGATCCTGCTCAATAATGCGTTCCCAATAGGGGCGGGCTTGCTCATGCAAACCAACGGTCATTAGCCCGAGACCGAAACCCGCCATGGTTTCAATATTGTTCGGGTCAAGCGTAACCGCTTGCCCATAGATATCGAGCGCCTTTGCAAGGTCTCCATCGTGCGCCGCCCGCAATGCTTTGACCAACAGGGCCATGCTGCAATTCGGGTCGAGCACCAATGCCCGATCAAGCGCCTCCCGGCCAAGGTCGAAATGTCTCTCCCAGGCGGAGGTGCGGGAAAACTCCGGCAAAATGAAATGGGCCAGGGCCAGCCAGGCATAGGCCTCAGTAAACTCAGGGTCCACCGCGACCGCTTGTTCAAGAAGGTCTATCCCGGTTGGAATTGTCGTCTGCCCGTTCAGTTGGTGAACAAGTTCCCGGCCCTGGAGAAACAATGCATAGGCCTCAGCGCTCCGGGTCAGCTTCACCGCGGGAAGCGTCGTCGTTGAAACCCCGAGAATGGTCGCCAGGTGTTTGGCAATCGATTGGGCAATGTGATCCTGGAAATCAAAGATATCGTCTATGCTACCGTCATAGGTTTCCGACCAGAGGTGGCAGCCATCACTTGCTTGCACCAATTGCGCCGTAACCCGGACCCGGTCATCGCTTTTGCGTAGGGAGCCTTCCAAAAGATAGGCCACATTCAGAGCCTGCCCGATTTCCTGTGCGGTTTTGTTCTTTGTGTCCACGGCAAAGGAGGAGGTTCGGCCGACAACGCTAAATGATGGCATGCGGGTCAGCGCATTGAGAATTTCTTCCGCCATCCCATCGGCAAAATATCCTTGATTGTTTTGCGGGCTCATATCCAAAAACGGCAGAACCGCGATTGATCGCAGCGGGGCCGATTGAGATGTACCATCATCGTTACTCTCCAGATTGGCCAAAAGGCGATACCCGCGTTTTGGGATCGTCTCGACATAAGGCGCATCGTCAAGCTGGCCGAAGGCTTTACGCAAGAGTGAGATTGCGCGCGTCAGACTGTCGTCCGCGGCTTCGTCATCATTCCAGATTTCATCCAGAAATGTGATGCGCTCAACAACCTCGCCCGAACGGCAAACAAGGCTCAACAGAACAGCCATCACCTTCGGCTCAAGCGAAATGTCCTTGCCGCCACGGGTGATGATATTGCGTGCCGGTTCGACGCGGCACTGTCCGAGTAAAAATGCCTCCACAACGTCCCCCCGCTGTGAGTTGTTTTTTATATATGACAGATGTCAAAGCATATGGAATTTCCTCGCACATTCAATCCCCTCACCAATTCCTCACCTTTTCCACAGGACCTGCCGACGCTCAAAGTGGCAACCAAGAGGCGCATCTAGTGGGAACAAGAATGGAGAGAATGATGCGAATTTTGGTAAGTATGTTTTTGGCGGTGGTTGCATTCGGCGCTTTGCCCGCCCAGGCGCAATTGGTGCCCTATGAAGACTTCAGTATCAGCGAGCCTGTCTGGGAAGTTGCAACCGTCAAAGTAAAGTCGAATGCGACGGAACACTATTTGGAAGGGTTGAAAGCCACCTGGATACGCGGTCAGGAAGTCGCAAAGAAGCTCGGCCACATTGAAGATTATGCGATTTATTCCAGCATTACGCCCGAGAGCGGTGACTTTAACCTCATGCTTGTGACCAAATTTGCGAGCCTTGCCGATTTTGGGCCATCAAAGGAAAAGTATGATGCCTTTATCGAGGAGCTTGGCCGGGAAGAAGCGGACGCTGGAAGTCAGCGGGCGCTGGAAACCTATCCAGAGCTGCGGGAAATCACCGGCTCTTATGTCCTACACGAAATCACAATGAACTAAATCGTTCTGCTAGATGCCAGAACTGCGGCCGTACCTTGCCTTTTCCGGGTGTCATTATCGATGCCCTGATAAGGTCAGGGTATCGCTGTTTCGCACGCCAAACACTTTAAAAAGCGCGAGCACAAGACCCCAATTCGCCTTTGGAAAAATAGCCAAAACGAGCACTCGGCCCGGAGTGCCTTTGGCAGTCCGGATATCTTTGCACGGCCCCAGGGAATTGATCAAAACCAACTTGCAACCCCGAAAATCTCCAGCCTGTCCGTTTTGAGCTCAAAATCGGGACGATGACAAACAGCCGGTACCGTTGATTTTCTTGATACTTTGCCCGCCCATTGCCCGCAAAAATGACGGGGTTTGTGATGGATTTGCCACGATTGCGTGCATCATCTTTTGCCTGCATGCCATATTGCCGCAATATCGACATGTAAACTTAAGCCGAATTTGATGTTTTCTGCTGATAAAGTAAGGTGATTGGGGGGGATCAGCATGCCAATATGTAGTGCGGGCTGGCGGTGGAGTATGTTGGAGGACTAGCGAAAATGGCACTTCAGTTGCCGGATAACGCGTCGGTTGTGCTGCGCTTTGCGCGCACAGCCTCCGAAATCATACTCGTGGGCGTGTTGGCCGTCATGGCTGCTCGTCTGGTCTGGACCGTGCTCGCACCGGAGTCGGTTGGCGCAACGTCCCGGTCTTTGCCCGCCGCGCAAGCACTGGTCGGATCATCGCAATCACCCGCCTTGGCCGTCGGGTTGGATATTCTTTCCACTGCAAACCCGTTTCAGCGCTCAAAGGCCGCTGTGGCTGAGATTGAGGACGCGCCCGATGCGCCGGAAACCTCCCTCAATCTGGTCCTGATCGGCTTTCGCGCGCTCACCGAAGATGGCGGTGGTGGTTCGGCGACAATTATTTTGCCCGATGGGCAACAGGCGCTGGCCTATATCGGGGATGAATTCCTCGATGGTGTCGTTCTTGAGGGCGTCTTTCGTGACCGGGTGACCATTCGCACGCGGGGCCGGCTGGAAAGCCTTTTCTGGCAAGATGACCGCGAACCTGTTTTGGGCCGCATCGATCCGCCCATTTCAGCGCAGCAAACCACGGTGCCTCAACAACGTCCTGGCGGAGCCCCGCCGGTCGATGCGCGGGCCTTGCTGGCTGGAACCGAACTTTTCCCGATTACCGAGTCCGGGCGCATCTCCGGATTTCGAATGACACCCCGCGGTCTCGACCAGACCTTGTTCCAGGCGGGGTTTGAATACGGTGATGTTTTGCGTGCAATCAACGGGCGTCCGATTGCAAACATTGAGAGTGAGGAACTTCCCGAAGTTATTCTGGAAGCACGCGCGATTACGGCAACGGTCGAGCGTGGCGGAGAGCAGGTGACCGTTTCGCTGCAGTTTGCCGAGGAGTCCTAGTAGAATGAATATGAAATACCTCGCGTCTGCCTCGATGGCGGCCCTTCTGGTCCTCGGCATAAATCCTGCCCGCGCACAAATCGCGAGCGAAGCCCAGCATGTCATCAACCTCGCTGATGTCGAGCTATCCGCATTGATCGACGATGTTGCGATGCTGACCGGCTATACGTTTATCGTGCATCCAAATGTATCCGGCCGGGTGACCGTCAGCTCGCAGACAGAGCTCTCCACCAATGATGTGTTCCAGGTCTTTTTGTCCACGCTTCGCGTCCAGGGATATACGGCAATTCCTGACGGGCGCGGTGTTTATCGCATCGTCCCGGAAGAGCTGGCAGCAAACGATGCCGCGCTTCAGCGGTCCAACAATAGCAGCTTTATGACGGAGGTCTTCCGGCTAAGCCATTTCAGTGCGGTGGAAGCTGCCAAAATGGTCAAGCCCTTGCTTGGGCCTCAGGGGCGGGTTGTTGCAAATCCCCAATCCGATTTGCTGATTGTTGTTGAATACGGCTCAAACATAGGCCGTGTGCGGAGCCTTATCGATACAATAGACCAGGACCGGTCTGTCACCCAGACAATCGCTCTGCAGACAATTCCCGTCGCTGAAATGCAGGATATCCTCAACAAGGTGCAATTCGGCGAGTCAGCTGACAATCGCTCGCGGCAGAATTTCTCAGCCATTTCGTCACCGTCGAGCAATTCCATTATTCTCAAAGGGGAGCTTGTCCAGGTCGAGCGCGCCGTCGAGTTGGTCAAGCAGCTTGATACGGCCTCAGCCTTGCGGCGCGACACCCGCGTGATCACGCTAAGCCATGCCGATGCGACATTGGTTGAGCCCGTGCTTCGCCAACTGGCGGAATCTGGACCAGCCGATCCGCTGCCTGGCAATACGCCCCCAACCCTCGCCGTGCACGTGCCCAGCAATTCCATTATTGTCAGTGCCGATCCAGAGATGCTGCTGGCGATGGAGACGGTGATCGACCGCCTTGATGCCCGCAGCCGCCAGGTGCTCGTCGAGGCCATCATTGTTGAAGTGACCGACGATACGCTGCGCGAGCTTGGGTTACAGTTCCTCGTCTCCGGCACAGATGGGGATGTGCCCTTTGTCTCATCGACGTTTTCAAGCGCAGCTCCGAACCTGTTGGCGCTCACCGGCGCACTGTCCGGTGGAGACCTCACCGGTGGTGGCGATCCGTCGAGCGGTGCTGATGTTTTCGAGCAAGCCGCCATCGCCTCTCTTCTCGGGCTCCAGGGCGGAACCTTTGGGTTCGGTGGCCAGAGCGGGGAGACACTGTTTGGCGTTGTGTTGAACGCGCTGGAGCAGGACGGCGAGTCCAATGTGCTTTCCACGCCATCGATTATGACCTTGAATAACAATGCAGCAACCATCTCGGTCGGCCAGGAGATTCCAATCACTGCCGGCGAGGTTCTCGGCGACGCGAACGTAAACCCCTTCCGAACGGTGGAGCGCCGCGAAATCGGCGTGATCCTGGCCGTCACGCCGCGGGTTGGGGAAGACAATACTGTTCGCCTTGATATCACCCAGGAAGTGTCCAGCATTGCCGGCACCGTCGGCGAGATTACGCCTGACTTCATCCTCAATCAGCGGAACCTCCAAACGAGCGTGGTGGTGGATGATGGCGAGCTTATCGTCCTCGGCGGGCTCATTGAAACCAATGAGCAAGAAGCTGTCGATGCCGTCCCATTGCTCGGCGATATTCCAGGCCTCGGCCGGCTGTTTCGCTCCGAGGCGGTGGAGCGGGATACGACCAATTTGATGGTCTTTATACGGCCGACCATCATACGCGATAATGAGGATGCCCAGGCCGTAACCAATCGCACCTACGATTATATCCGCGATCAGCAGATTGCCGCGAGCCGGGGTGGGCCGGCACTTCTTGATCAATACGTCACGGACTATCTTGGCACCACACCGCCAAGTCCGCCGCCGACGACCGATGGGCGAGCGCCAAGGGAATGAACGGGTCAGTCCAAAGCATCGCCTACGCTTTTGCGCGGGACAAAGGGCTCGTCATTTTGCCGGACCGGGATGCCCTGACCATCGGTGTGCGCGAGGGGGCCGACCCGCTCGATCTCCTGGAGGCGCGCCGGGTGCTTGGTCAGACCTTCTTGATCGAACATTTAAGTGCCCAGGCTTTTGAACGCCAATTGCCCGTGGCCTATGCCAGGGCCGACCTTGCCGATGAAGACGAGGCGGCCGCTTTGGCCGGCCAGGACGATCTGGCAAGCCTTGCCGAAGGCATTCACCAGACAGCAGATCTTTTGGATGGCGACGATGATGCTCCGGTAATTCGTTTGATCAATGGCTTGATTTACGAAGCCATCAATCGCGGGGCCTCGGACATTCATATCGAGCCAAATGAAGATGAGCTGTCCATCCGTTATCGGATAGATGGTGTGCTGAATAAAATTCTCAGCCCATCCCGCCGCCTGGCAACGCCCCTCGTGTCTCGGATCAAAGTCATGGCGCGCCTCGATATTGCCGAGCGGCGCGTACCCCAGGATGGGCGGATTGCTTTAACCGTGGGAGGCCGGGCTGTCGATGTGCGTGTTTCCACCTTGCCGTCGCGCTATGGCGAGCGGGTGGTTCTACGTCTCCTGGACAAGGCGCGCGCCCTGATGAGCCTTGAAGCCCTCGGTATGCCGACCAAAACACTGGCGCGCTTTCGCGAGGCATTGGCGGAGCCGAATGGCGTCATCTTGGTCACCGGGCCAACAGGGTCGGGTAAGACGACCACGCTTTATTCCGGCCTGGCAATCCTGAACGATGGGCACCGCAGTATCCTCACCATCGAAGATCCCATCGAATATGGTCTCGATGGGGTCGGGCAGACCCAGGTGAATGACAAGGTCGGCATGACTTTCGCCGCCGGCTTGCGAGCCATTTTGCGGCAAGATCCTGATGTGGTCATGGTCGGTGAGGTGCGGGATGTTGAAACCGCGCAGATCGCTGCCCGTGCCTCCCTCGCAGGCCGCCTCGTTCTGTCGACCGTCCACACCAATTCTGCCGCAGCAGCCATCACGCGGCTTCGGGATATGGGCATCGAATCCTATCTTTTGTCCTCGACCCTACGCGCGGTTCTGGCCCAGCGTTTGGTGCGCAAACTCTGTGTGGATTGCCGGGAACCCTATCAGCCTGACCCATCCGAGCGAGAAGCAGCTGGCCTGTCTGCCTCCGAGGAGATGACATTTTATCGGGCCAATGGCTGCGCTGGCTGTGGCAATTCAGGCTATGTCGGCAGGATCGGGATCTATGAGTTGATGATGATTGATCGCGGCCTGCGCGATTTGATCCATGACGATGTGGATGAGCGGCAATTGGAAAAGGTCGCGTTTGCAAAACATGATACACTCTTCCAGAGCGGGCTTGCGCGCGTTCAGGCCGGTGAGACAAGCCTGGAAGAGGTCATTCGCGTAAGCCGCCGCGATGGAGCGGAAGATGCCGACATTTGAATATGTTGCGCTAGGGCCTGATGGGCGGAAAGCCAATGGCGTATTGTCGGCTGACAGCGCCCGTGCCGCCCGCCGGGAGCTTCGCTTCCGCCAGCTGACGCCGCTAACACTTACCGAAGCCAATGAAGAGAAAAGCACGCGCAAGCTCCGCGAAAGTGGCCTCTCGTCCTCGGATCGGGTCCTCATCACCCGCCAGCTTGCCATGATGATTGGGTCCGGCGCACCGGTTGAAGAGGCGCTCGCATCGGTTTCCACCCAATCGGAGAAACCGGCGGTCCGGCGTTTGCTCGCATCCATTCGCGATAAAGTGGCCGAGGGCCATAAATTCTCCGAAGCCTTGAATGAGAGCGGTAAGGCGTTTTCGCCGCTCTACCGGTCGGTTGTGTCCGCCGGTGAAGTGTCTGGCAATCTTGGCCAGGTTTTGGAACGGCTGGCGATCTATCTTGAAAAGTCTTTGAAAACCAAGCGCAAGGTGCAAACAGCGCTGATCTATCCGGCCGTCCTTGCCTTTGTGGCCTTGGCCGTAATTACGCTTCTCATGATTTTTGTGGTGCCGCGCATTGTCACGCAATTCGAAAGCTTTGAGCAGGATTTGCCCC
>JBCBAO010000128.1:0-7693 GCA_038532405.1 Pseudomonadota bacterium
GCAAAGCGCACCGCCCGAGCTTCTCTATATCGCCAGGGCGAGCCCCCTTGGCGATGGTTGGCGTGGGCGGAGGGTTTTGGAGCTCCGCAAAATCAGTGAGGTGCCCCCTTAGCCATCAAGGCCTCTATCGCCTCCCCGCTCGCTGCACCCTTGAGAAAGCCAAGCGTCCCCGCTTCCAAAACCTCGCGGGCAGCGGCAATCAGCGCGCCAGTGGCGGCATTCGAAAACGCTGACCCCATACTCACGCGCTTGACCCCCATTGCACTTAGCTCCGCCAGCGGAACAAACCCCTTAAATGGCCCGAGCAAGACATTCAGCGGCCGGTCGATCTCCCCCAGTACGGATCGGATCTCGTCCAGCGTCCCCAAGCCCGGCGCGTAAAGCACATGGGCCCCCGCTTCCTGATAGGCCTGCAACCGGGCAATCGTGTCGCCGAGGTCCCGCCGTCCATGCAGGTAATTCTCTGCCCGCGCCGTCAGCATGAAGGGAAACCCGAGCCCGGTCGCCGCCTCAGCCGCAGCCCGCACTCGGTCAGCTGCTGCCGCAAGCCCATAGATCGGCGCGTCGACATTGCCAGTATGGTCTTCAATCGATCCGCCCACCAGGCCTGCTTCGGCCGCCAGGCGAAGGGTCTCGGCGCAGATTTCCGGCGCATCGCCAAACCCATTTTCAAGATCAGCCGAAAGCGGCAGATCCGTCGCTTCCGCCAATGTGCGGATATGGGCAAGCTTCAAATCCCGCGTCACCTGATAGTCGCCAAGCCCCTGACTTGCCGCAAATCCAGCGCTCGTGGTCGCAAGCGCCTTGTAACCGAGGCCGGCCAATATACGTGCAGAGCCAATGTCCCACGGGTTCGGCAGCACAAACATCCCATCCGCTTCATGGAGCGCTTGAAAGGCTGCCGCGCGTTTGGCTTGGGTCATGGTAGGCTCCTCGTCTTGATCAAAGCCAACCCTAACCAGCAAGCTGAACGACGCCACCCGAATCTTGCCCATGGGATGACGAACCTGCCAGGGCGGTGTAAGCCCCTCGCCCATGATCATCCGCGCCTTCAAATCCGTCGACCTTGCCGCACTCCACGCGATCAATATCGCAGGGGAGCCTGGCGTTGGCAGCGTCACCTCGGATCGCCTTGCTAGCCTCATCGCCGCAGGAGCCTGCCGGGTTGCAACGGATACGGGCGACACCCCTATCGGATTTCTTCTCACACACCCGCCAGGCGCAGCCTATGATAGCCAAAACTATCAATGGTTCGATGAGCGCTATGAGTCCTTTGTCTATATTGATCGCATCGCCATCGCCCCGAACAGGCGTGGCCAATCGATTGGTGCAGCGCTTTATGCCGATCTCTTCGAGCGTTCCGCTGGACAAGCATTGTTTGCCGGGTGCGAGGTCAACACCGCACCGCCGAACCCGAGATCCATGCACTTTCACCAGCGTTTGGGCTTTGAAACCGTCGGCAGCCAAACCCATTCGCCAGACTATGCCGTCACCTATCTCGCCCGGCGGATTGCCCCATGAGTGTCACCCGCAAATATACGGGCAGCGAGCCCCAACGGGTAAACAAGTTCATGGGTCAGTCCGGCCTGTGCTCGCGCCGCGAAGCCGAAGCGCTGATCGAAAAAGGCCTTGTCTCCATAAATGGGACCAAGATCTCCTCGCCGGGACATAAGATTCTGCCTGGCCAAACCCTGGAGCTGACCGCCAAAACAGCGGCAAAACTAGAGACCAAATTCACCGCTGTGATCCACAAGCCGGAGGGCATCGTCTCAGCCCAGCCAGACCCCGGTCAAACTCCGGCCGTCCGTCTTCTCACAAAGGCCAACCTCATCGGCAAAGGTATCCCGCCGAAAAAGACAGCCAGCCTTCCAGCCCTCGGTCGGCTCGATATGGACAGCCGCGGGCTCCTGCTTCTGTCTGAAGACGGTGTTCTCGCCAAAGCGCTGATCGGTCCGAGCTCGGCACTCGAAAAAGAATACATCGTCAAGGTCACCGGCCAGATCACCCCGGCCAAAATCGACAAGCTTTGCCATGGCCTGGAACTCGATGGGCGCAAACTCAAGCGCGCCAAGGTCACACGCCTCGGCCAGCGAGGCTTGCGCTTTATTCTCACCGAGGGCCGCAACCGACAGATCCGGCGCATGTGCGACCTTGTGGATTTGCGCGTTTACGACCTTTACCGTACACGGATTGGCCCGCTCGAACTTGGCTCCCTGCGCGAGGGCAAATGGCGCGTCCTCAGCGCGAAAGAACGCGCCGCCCTGATCAGGTCTTCGTCCGGCGGCGACGCACCCAAGGCCAAATCGCCCGCAGCCAGATAAACAGGAAAATCCCGATCAGGATCATCCAGGGCAACCCAACGGCAAAGAAGGTAATCACCGAAGCAAGGGCTTCGGACATATTATAGAAAAAGTCCCCAAATGCACGGGCAAGCGGATTGCGCCGTCCGCCGGAAACAAGGCTCCTCTTCGTTTCATAGGAAAGGCTCATTTCAGACATGGACACGCGAAGCCGAAGCGCCTTCAGATTGGATGTAAGGGACTCAATCTCGCCGGTCACCCGGGCAAGCTCCCGCTCGATCTGGAGGAAATCGCCAAGCTCGCCCTCCCGGTTGGCAAGGAGGTCTTCCAGCCGTCCTTTCAGGGTGACCTGCGCCGAAAGGCGGGCATCCGTGTCCAGGATCACTCGAGTCAGATCCACCGCCTGGGTGTTGCGGCTGGTCACTTCGCCGCCGGCGGCTTCGGTCTCTGCGTCGACACCGCCAAGAAAGGTTTCGATCCAGTCCGGGACCGCACGCAGGGACAGGTATCCGGTGGTATAATCGTCGGACTGATTGTTCAGATTCGAGGTCGTCACAATACAGACCGCCGGTCCAGCCTCCCGGCAAGCGGCCACATGCGCCTCCATCAGAGGCTCTACTTCCGCCTGGGGCAGGCGCAGGCCAAGGCTGTACGTATAAGCAATGTACTGCTCAGCGCCTTGGACAGGCTCTGCCGGGGCCTCATCAGCCTGTCGAAGGCCTTGCAAGCCCCCACCACTGGCCCCGTCCGCAGAGTAAGCCAAGGCCTGGGGCACGGCGGGGGCCGGCGGGCTTGCTGTGCGCTCCAATTGTGCAGAATTGTCACTGCCGCCACAGGCGGCGATGGCCATGGCCAGCAAGCCGGCACTCAAAATCCGTTTCATATTGCGTCCCCTTTTATCTCTCCCAACCCCGGTATGGCATCCCAGGGCGGTGCGGCGAAATCAGGGCCGGATCAAGGCCTTGGCGCAAACTTCGTTTCGCTCGCAATCAGGACCCGCTGGGCATGGTGAACAAAATCAACCAGCAAGGGCCGGGTCTCCCTCGGATCGATGATCTCTTCGGCATAGAAACTTTCCGCCGTTCGAAACGGAGACCGGATCGCGTCGAATTTCTTGTACAGCTGTTTCAGCAAGGCTTCCGGATCTTCGGCTTCGGAGAGCTCTTTTCGGAAGGCGGCTTCAATCCCGCCGGCCATGGGCAGCGAGCCCCAATCTCCGCTTGGCCAACAATAGCGCCATTTCGCTTTGGACGGGTTCATCATCGCCGAGCCTGCCAGGCCATAGGCCTTTCGGATGACCACGGCACATACCGGAACGCTCGCCTGGTAAACGGCGGCCATCGCCCGCACGCCTTTGCGTGTCACCCCGGCCCGCTCATGCTTCACCCCCACAGCAAAGCCCGGGCAATCCACGAAATGGATCACCGGCAAATGAAAGGTCGAGCACAGGTCCATATGCCGGGTCACTTTCTCGCAGACATCCGCCGTCCAGGCTCCGTCCAGGAAAAACGGATCGCCTGCCAGAATTCCGACCGGATATCCGTCCATACGCGCAAGACCGGTCACAATTCCGCGGCCCCATTGCCGCCCAATCTCGAAAAAACTGCCTCGGTCGACCGTTGCCTCGATAATCGTGCGGGGCTTGTAGGGCGTCACCCCGTCGGCCGGCACAATCGAAATCAAGCCCTCTTCCTTGCGCCCGGGCTCATCCTGGGATGTTTGCCGTTCAGGCAGATCATGAACACTCATGGGCAAATAGGACAGGAACCGGCGTGCCGCTGCGAAAGCATCAGCCTCGGTCTCCACGACATCATCGACCGTGCCATTCTGGGCCTGGATCCGCCAGCCACCCAGTTCCTCTTTGGTGACATCCTCGCCAAGCGCACGGCTCACCGGTGGACCGGCAACGAACACTTGGCTCAACTCCTTGACCATAATGGAATAGTGGCTCGCCCCCACCCGGCCGGCCCCGAGCCCGGCACATGGACCGAGCGCGAGGGACACAAAAGGCACCTGGCCCAACCCTTCGACAATCCACTCCCAGCCGGGTGTTTCAGGAATATAGGTCCTGGGGTCCGCCTCCAGCATTTTGACGGATCCACCACCCCCCGTCCCATCAATCAATTGAACAAGCGGCATCCTGTATTGAATTGCCTGTTTGATAGCCTGGACCATTTTCTGCCAAATCGCCGCATCGGCAGCCCCGCCGCGCACGGTGAAATCATCACCAAGCAGCATGGCTGGACGCCCATCAAGGGTCGCGCGGCCAAACACGGAATTGGAAGGGGTAAAGCCCATCAAGCGGTCTTCGGAATCGTAAGTCGCCTTTCCGGCGATCTTGCCGATTTCATGGAAACTCCCGGGATCTGCCAGAAAGGCAATCCGTTCACGCACCGTCAGTTTACCGCGTCCACGTTGACGGCTCACGGGCTCCTCGCCGCCCATATCTTCGGCCAACCGTTCCCGACGACGCAGCTCTTCAACGGATTTTTCCCAACTCATGGACATCAGTTGAGACCCGCTTTCACCAGGTACGTCAAGCGATACTCAAGATCAGTTCAGGCGGGCCCGGAATGTCAGGGCAAACTCCGGATCGGGTGCCGCCGCGTTCAATGTTCCCCTTGGAGTAAGACACACAAAACGAATGGCAGGGTCAAAACCGCTGGAAGCTGGATGTGTGCATGCGCTTATGTCTGTGGGGCGGACATTTCCGGTGGCGAACGCCACATCGGTTACCGGGTCAAAGGTCAATCCGGTCCCGGTCTGGCTGAACGCAACGCGGCCGGTTTCCGCCCCCGGGCCATCGACATCCCCATTGAAAAAAACCACTTCGGCAGGCAGTTCATCGACGATGAAGATCGTATCCGGGTCAACTGCGCCTGTGCCCGAATTCGTCACGGTGATCGTATAAAGAACATCATTGCCGGGCACGGCGAGCAAATCTTCACCTGCTGGATCGAATACCTCGACGGTTTTCACCACATCCAGGGCCGCGCTGCCAGCAACAATGGTCACAGTCGCCGTGGCGGTGGCAGGGGTCAGGCTGCCGCCTGTGGGCACGCCATCGGCAGCGGCATTATTGGTGACCATGCCGGCCGCAACATCGACCGCTGTGATCGTGTAGCTCGCCGTGCAGGTTGTTGTGGCCCCAACACTGAGCACCGTTACGGGGCAAGATACCGATGCGATGAGATCGTCGTTCACAACCAGCGCACTAATATCCGCATTGCCCGTATTCTCGACCAAATAGTCATAATCGATCACATCACCGGCTTCGGCAAATGTTGTGGCACTCGGCGTCTTCGTGAGGGACAGGGCCGGCGCATTGTCGTCGCGGAAAATCCAGTAGTCGACAGTCTCGTTGACATGGCCACGGGACATATCGCCGGCAAAAACCTCTTCTTCCACTGCAAGAAACAGCTGATTTGCGGGCAAGGGGTCCGCGCCGATCAGCACGGCCCACCCACCCTGGCCGCCATTTTCACCGGCAAGTGTCGCCACGCCTACCTCAAAATCGCCGCCCACAGTGTAAACCCCGCCACCAGCATTCCCGACGCCGTCAATGGCGGTCGGTCCCCGGTCAACTTCATAGACGACGTTGTTCACGGTTCCCGTTCCGGATTCGACGATCAGCACACCCACCGTCTCGGAGGCGTAGGGCGGGCTGTCCGTCGTTTGGCCAATATGGTAACCGACACAAATTCCATCGTTGACATTGCTCAGGAAAGGTTCGTTCTGGCGCTGTTCGCAATCATCGGCATGGAATGCAGAGGCCCGGGCATCGTTGCTTGTGATCACGGCACCGAGGGCAATTGGATCTGAAAACCCCGGCGCAATGCTGGCCGTTAAGTCCACATCAGCTGCTGGAAAACCACCCGCATTCAAACCAAGCACATCCGTAACGGTCGCCGTCAGCGCCTGAAATTGTAGGCCATCGGGTAATGTGTGGGTCCCGGCCTCGGCAATGATACAGTGGACATCTGCCGTTATACCCGGGTCTATGTTGGGAATGGACTGGATCGACAGTTCAAAACTGTCGCTCGTAATCAAACCAATTCGCGGAATTGCGGTTGGCGAGGCCTGGGATGGCAAATTATACGTGCAAATCGGGATTGGATTTGTGTAGGAATTAGCGAGCTGAACGGTCTGAGGGGTAAATCCGACATTGGACACGAGCTGAATTTCCAGCTCATCGGAAAGCCGGCCAGCGGTGGCGCTTGCACACAAACCCACGGCAAGGCCAAACACTGCTACTCTCCGGGTCGATTTGGAAAATATGCCCATGAACGAAGTTTAAACATCAAAGCCACAACCAGAGATTAATGCATATTTGCTCATATCGTCGCTTTTTATGCCCATAAACACGCAATCTTGCGCAGCCGTCATAGGCTATGTGACGTGTTTCTTCTTGCGTTTGAACGGCCTGCCTTGTTAATTCCACCCCAGATCAGTCAAGAGGAGACGACAATGGATCTGGCAGAACTCACAACAAAAGCCAATGAAGCCGTAGCCGGCGGTAGCGCCTTCGCAAAAAAGGTAAAATTTGATTTTGGCGATGTCGGCAAATTGCTGATTGACGGCCCCGGCGGAACCGCCAGCAATGATGATGGCGACGCCGATGCCACCATCAAAGTATCCTGGGACGACTTCAAAAAACTGCAGGCCGGCGAACTCGACGGCACAATGGCATTTATGCAGGGCAAGCTGAAAGTCGATGGCGATATGTCCGTTGCAATGCAGCTTCAGTCACTCATGTCCAAATTCTCCTGATCGCCAATTGCGATCAGGATCGTTTAAGCGGGAACCCGCCCCATTTGCGGGGCGGGTTTTCTGATTATGAGCCTAGAGAACAATACCTGCCGAACCGATTTCGTCGATATACCGGGCAATCCTAAGCCTGAGGGCGCTGAGGTGATTTGGTTTGAAGGCGCAGAAGGGCGCAACCTGCGGGCGTGTTTGGCACCTGCCCAGAACCCGCAGTCCGCACGCGGCACGGCCATTGTCTGTCCCGGACGGTCTGAATTCATTGAGAAATATTTTGAAGTTGCGCGCGATCTTCAAGCCCGGGGATTTGCCGTGGTTATCCTGGACTGGCCAGGACAAGGCCTGTCAGATCGACTTCTATCAGACCATGATAAAGGCCATATCGACCGATTTGAGACCTTTATGGGGGCCCTCAAAAAGGGCCTTGAGAAAATAGAGGACCGAACGCCGCGGCCCTACGTCGCCGTCGCGCATTCCATGGGCGGAGCGATCGCGCTGGCCGCCATCGTGCAGGAGTTTGTTAAAGTCGAAGCTGCTGCGTTCTGCGCACCCATGTGGGGCATTAAGCAACGCGTCTTCGGCATGCGCTACCTTGTCTGGGCCATGCGTGTGATGGGACGTCTGGCGGG
>JBCBAO010000129.1:0-7654 GCA_038532405.1 Pseudomonadota bacterium
TCCACAAGGCACTTCATACATTTGCACCGGCAGTATCCCCGCGTGTCGCCGCCGCCCGTGCGCGTGTTCTTGCCATGGACGAGGCCGAGCTGATGGACGAAATTCGACGCCTGGCCGGTTTGGAGTAGCCCCCGGAACGGACCGCATGCGGGGGTGTTGTCGATCGGGTTTATTGGGCGTTGATTTCCTGGTTCTTGAGGCGCTGGAGCAGCAGGGCGGTTCTGGCCGCAATCCAAACCATCGCCACGACAATCTGTGCCAGCATGAGTGCACCGAGGTCCGGATAGAACAGGCTTGCGCCAGCGAAATTAATGCCGAAAGACCGTGGCACCTGGAACCAGAGCGAATGGGCAAAGCCTGCGAGGGTGAGGGAGGGCAGCACCACCGCTATCCCTCTTCGCAACGTACCGGTTTGCCAGGGGGCCGCACGCCGGATCCATAGGTTTTGGATGGAGAGGCCGAACGCCATGACAAGGGTAATCAGGAGTATCGCCGATCCCCACAGCATGTTTGCGAATATCTTCAATGGCGAGATGTCGACCGGGGGTTGGCCGAGGGCGTATTGGACAGCGCCATAGTGTAAATTTCCCTCCAGGGTGCCGGACATGTTCATCAGGAAGACAGCACCTTTGCGCGCTGCGGTGTCATACATCATGACCGAGCGGAAGCCGGGATTGGCCCCGTCATGGAACATGATGCGCCGGCGATCCAAAGTATCCCGATGCCACCCGAAGATATAGGCGTTTGCCCCGTCATTCTGCCAAGCATCGGCAAATGCCTGGGGCACAATTCTCGGGTCCTGCGCGCTAAGGGCGATGAGATATTTGGCCATGTCTTCGGCGCTTGAGACGACGCCGCCTGCGCCCATCATCATGCGGCCGGCAATGATATGATCCTCCCGTGCCAAGCCAAACCATTGCAGATGACCCTTTGCCGGCGCGGCGACAGGCTTGCGCGGCACTTGTGCATAGGTGTTCGCCATGCCGAGGGGGGAGAATACGCGGCGCTCCAGCACATCCTCCAGGGGCTCTTGTTCGAGGGTTTCGATCAGGTGGGCGAGCGTTGCGTAATTTGCGTTGGAGTATTGAAAGCGCGCGCCCGGCGGTGCCTGCAATTTCGCCGATGCCAATCGCCGGACCGCGCGACCGGTTGCGTCTGCGCCGCGATACCGCGTGCGCTGGTACCGGTTGCCATCGAGCGTTGTGATCCCGCTGCGATGGTTCAGCAGGTGCCGGATCGTTATCTGGCGGGATGCGCGCGGGTCTGCGGTCTGAAAATACGGCATATGGGCGACGACAGGATCATCGATTGAGAGGTGTCCTTCCGCTGCGAGTTGGAGCACGACGAGCGCAGTGAAGGACTTTGTCAGGGAGGCCAGTTGAAAGGGGGTTTGGGGGGTTACCGGTTCTCCAGCACGACCTATCCGGCCGAAGCCGCGTAGGTGAACGACTTTGTCTTGCTGAACCACCCCGATCGATGCGCCAGGGATGCCGAGACGTTCCAGTCCGTCCATGACAAAGGCATCAATCTGGTCGGTGGCCGGCAAAGGGGGACGCGGCGTTGCAGCTAATCGTCCTCAGCGGTGTCGTGGCCATTCCGATTCCGCTCATCCTGTTTGGGTTTGATACCGGTTTCCAGCGGGTCTGGCTGCTCTCCAACTGGCTGTTCCAGTATTTTTTGAGCTATGTGATTTCGATCCTGATCCTGTCCGGGCGTTTTATTGTCGAGAGGGCGATGGGGTATCCAAACATGCCAGGGAGTGACGCCCAGGCGGAGGATGGCTCTGCCGAACAGGGCTTCCTGGCGCGCCTTCCCATCGAATATCACGGGGCGAGGCTTTATGCTGTCTCTGCCGAGGATCACTATTTACGTGTCCACACGGATCGGGGCAGCGCGCTTATTTTGATGCGTTTGACCGATGCCATGAGGGAACTTGCGGCGGCGGACGGTTTGCAAACCCACCGATCCTGGTGGGTTGCACGGGCCGGCATCTCCAAAACAAAAGGGGCTGGCAGCCGGACCTCACTCGTTTTGAAATCGGGGCTCGATGTTCCCGTAGCGCGCGCCCGGGCAAAACGGGTGCGCGAGGGTCTTTTGTGAGCCAAGTTTCCGGCGGATGCCTGGCAGAGTGGAACCTGTTCCAGAAAGACGATGCTGGGTGATTAGGCGTCCGGAATGAGCACGGCTTTGACGCAAGCGCCGCTGTGCTGGTCTGCAATGGCGGTGTTGATGTCATCGAAGCTGTAGGTCTTGATCAATTTATCGAAGGGCAGGCGGCCGGCGCGATAATGGTCGATCATTTCCGGGATGAATGTGTCTGGATCACTGTCCCCCTCGATAATCCCGCGCACAGACTGGCCGAACGCCATCAGCCCGTTTGCGAGGCCAGGGGTTGGCGCATCGGGCGGGCTTATTCCAACGAGGCCGAACACGCCTTTTCCGCCGAGGGCAGCCATCGCTGCGGCCTGGACATCGGGCCGGCCCGTGGTGTCCAGAACATAGTCGACCCCCGACGGCACAGCTTCCCGCACGGCCTTGGCAATATCGTCCGTAGTGATCGGATCTATAGTTTGGGTTGCGCCGAGCTCCAGGCCAAGTGAACGCCTTGCGGCCTGGGGCTCCACCAGGATGATCGTGCTGCAGCCGGCAATTTTGCCGCCCATGACCGCGCTGAGGCCCACAGAGCCGCCGCCGAGGACGAGGAGGGTCGAGTTGGGGCGTGCTGCGAGGGACCGCAAAATTGCGCCGGCACCCGTTTGTATGCCGCACCCGAGGGGGCCGAGAAGTTCCAGGGGCAAATCATCGTCCACTTTCACCACATTGCGTTCATAGGTCAGCGCATAGGTGGCAAAGGAAGATTGCCCGAAGAAATTCGACCCAACCGGTCCGTTCTCATTTCGGATCGCGCTAGACCCATCTTCGCGGCGTCCGGTATAATTCAACATCGGCATGGTCCGGCAGTAGGCCGCTTCGCCATCATCGCACAGATCGCAGGCACCGCATGAGCGAAAGGTCATCACAACATGATCGCCCGGGCGAACCTTGGTGATCTTTGTGCCGACGGCCTCAACAATGCCGGACCCCTCATGGCCGAGCACGGCGGGAAACGGGTAGGGCATGGCCCCGGATCCGAAGACGATATCTGTATGGCAAATCCCGACGCCCTTTATCCGCACCAGGATCTCGTCTTCCCGGGGATCTTCGAGTTCCAGGGTTTCAATCTTAAAGTCCGCAGCGCCCTTATAGGCGACGGCTCCTTTGATCTGCATGGCAATTTCATCCAAGTGTGTCGGCGCATGCAGGCAGGAGCGCGCCGGATTTTCCCTACGTTTTCGCTTGTGAATTTGCACGATAACAAAGGCGCTGTCACTCGGGGTTTGCTGCGCTTTGAGACTTGTCTTGGCGGGTCTTGGTCGTCTTCCGTTTCGCTTCATTAACTGGATTGGGGTATTTTATTGCAGGCAAGTCGGTGAATGGAGGTCCTGGGGCCATGGAAAATTCGGACGATAAGAAGACAGATAACCCGCTTTCGACGGGCCTTGCCGAAGGCATTGCATCGGAGGCCGTTGCGGGGTTGGTCGACGTCGCCACCGGTGCTGTCATCGATGCGGTTCAAGCGGGGACCGAGCTGACCAAAGAGGCTCTACAGACCGCAAGTGAAATTGCCGAAGCGGCTGGCGAGGCGCTGGGTGACGCGACCGGTGCTACAGCCGAGGTCGCTGGGAAAGCTGCCGAAGTGGCCGGAGAGGCCGCCGCGGGCGCGGCGGAGGCTGCGGGAGACGCTTTGTCTGGGGTGGATATCAGCCTTTAAAGCCAGGTGCCGGGGCCGCGCGTGAAGGCGGCGGCGGAAAATCAATCATTTGGTTAACAAATCTAGCTCTGGCGTGACGCCCGTCACGGACGGGTGATTCGCACCGTTTATCCTTAAGGCCAAAGACGGCTTGGGTTGGGGCTAGTCAAGGTGGACGCGGGTGCGCGTCGGCCGTTGGTCCACCGTGTGCAGTTCGCCCCCGATCCAAAGCCAAATATGGTGCGGGAAAAGGTGGGTTTGCGATATGTCTGGAAGACGGACGAAGACAGCTATGAAATGGATCGGTTTGGCGACGGCAGCCGCTTGGGGGCTGGCGGGATGCGTCACGCCCTTTGACCAGGCGACGTTCAACCCGGCGTATACAGCGTGTGGTCTGCAAGAGCGGGGTGGCTCTGCGCCCGAGCCGGCGGCAATTATAGCGGCCTGCGAGGGGCTGCTTGCGTCGGCCCAATCCGGCGCGCGGGGCTATGGCCGGATTGCCCATGCGCACCTTGCCCTGGGGCGGGCCTATGGTGGCTCCGCGATGGGAACCTATCGTTACGAAAAATCCACCTATCATTTCGAGACAGCCCTGACGCTTTCGCCGACCAAAATGGATTGGGTGCTGGAATATGGGACGGCCCAGATTGCCGCCGGTGACATCGGTGCCCAGGTGACATTGGCCCAGATCCCCCGCGGCAACCCCGATTATCCCGCCGCCCGGCTCGTGCGGGCCCGGCAAAGCTATGAATTTGCAAAGGTTTCCAGCCAGAGTTTGGGCCGGGAGCGGACGCTGGCATATCTCTCATCCGCCGTCGCCGACTATCGCGATGCGGTGCTGGAGGTGAAGCTTCCCGAAACCACCCAGGCCGAGGCGCGCACGCTGAGGCAGGATGATTGTACCGCCTTGCCAAATAACTTGCCGCAGGAGTTTCTTCACCACACCGTGAAAGCTTGCGATGGGCTGCAGCGGTCATTGCTAACCCTGGGCACGCAGCAGCTGGCAAATTACCGCGTTTTAGACGACAATGCCCAGGACCGGCTCTATCGGGCGGCAATCACGACATTTGAGGAATTGATCTGGGTGAACCAAGGCCTGGCCGTTGGCCGGCTGCATCTCGGCGTCGCGCATTTCAAGGTCTCGCAAAACCTTGCCGTCGATCTATCGGAGCGGGACGTGCACCTGGACGCGGCTTTGTCGGCGTTGACCGCAGCGATGACTGTGAGGACCGATCCCGGCCATCTAAACGCGGTCTACCGTGCCCGCGCGGATGTGCACCAGGCCATGGGGCGCAGCGACCTGGCGGCGCGCGATCTTGGCCAGATCGTGCTGGTGTCCGGTCCGGATCTTGAAGCGGCAAGCCTGCGCCTGGAGCAGGCCGACCTTGCCCGGGTGACGTCGCCGGCGGCATCGGTCAGCCTGTATCGGGATGTGATCAATGCCACGACGGCACTGGCAAGCCATGATGCCGAAGCGATCCAGCGTCGCGCCTATCTCGGGCTTGCTGAGGCACTTGCCGCGATTGATGAGACCGGCACCTGCCTGGCGGAACGCGAACTTGTTCGTGGGCTGCGGAGCGGCCGGACCAGCGTGGATTTGTCGACGTTTTGGGAGGCCCGGCTGCGCCTTGCCGAGTTTGCCCTGGCGCGGCCCTATACCTGCAACTGGATCAATGAGTCCGGGCTTGTCAGGTCTGAGCCTGTTCACAGAAATGAGGAGCTGAAACAGATCCAGCACCTGATGCAGACCGTGGCCGGTGCCTCGCCGCAACGCGCGCGCGCCGATTTCTTCCGCAGCGTTGCCTATTTCGAACGGGACCTCTCGCCAAGTGGGGCACAGTCCTCCCGGTATATCCTGGAGCAACATATCGACATGCTGCCCCAGGCCCTGACCGCCATTCAGAGTGCGCGGCGCATCCAGGATTTCGATGGGCCGGATATGCGGATGCAGGAATGTGCTGTGAAGATCGCCCACGATATTCGGGATATGCGTGGATTTCGCAACCTGCAGGCCCTGTGCGCGGGGGACGAGTCCAGTTTGAGCCCGGAAACGCGGCTGATGGAAGGGGCCTACTATCTCAGAAACGCCCTCGCCACGGTGCGCTATGAACGCCGGCGCAATTGGGAAAACGCCTTGAGCGCATTTGAAAGCGGATTGTCCATGGCCGACCCCGACGATGCCTCACCGGTCGCCCAGGACACGCGCACCAAGCTGGAAATTGGCCTGGCGCAAGCGAGCTACTGCCTGGGGCTTGTCGAGGATGCCCAGGCTGTAAAAGCGCACCTGGAAGCGGACGGGCCACATTATCGGCGTGCCCGGCAATTCCTGACGCGGCATAGGATTCGGACCTGTGAATAGGCGGGGCGAGGTCGGGGGAGCAGCCCCAGATTTGAACGGATGGTGGGAGACCAAAAATGGCAAGACATGACGTAATTGAAATACAACCGGCAGACCCGGTTATTGTTAATCCAGAGCTTAAGAAACCGGTTCTGCTGGACGAGTATTTGCGGCTGCAGGACAGCTTAAAAGGCGCTCTGGAAAAAAACAGTGCGCTGGCGCGGGAGGCCGCCAATGCGCAAAAGGCTATCCCGACCTACCAGTCCTATTTGACGGGGCTTGCCATGTTTGCCGTCGTAATGGCGGCCTGGGCGGTTTATAACTTTATTGGGGCCTCGCAGCACAGCGCGGCAGCGGCAGAGGTGGTGAGTTGGCGAATTGAGTTTGAACGCATCTCCGCCCGGAATGAAACGCTAAGATCCGACTATGCCGCGCTGGAGGAAAAGTTAAATTCTGATTATGCCCAGCTGGAGGAAAAATATGCCTACACCAAAGGACGCTCCGACCAGCTCGATGACCTACAGATCAAGTATAATACATGGGATGCCGAGTATAATGAGAAGCTGAACCGCTTGGCAGAGGTAAATGCGGAACAGAGCAAGCGGCTTGGTATCCGGGCTGAACCCCGCTATCCGCCCGCGCCTGTTTTGTTTCCGGAGTGATTTCAGAGCCTTTGACGGTTCTCCACAGGGGATCTCATGCCAAGCTGACAACTTACTTTTGATTTTTGCAGGACTCGCCCTATCTCCCGGCCTTAGCCGGTTAACCATGTCTTAAGATTCCGGCTGCAACCCTTAACCTTTCACTCAGCCGGAAGGGACAAAGACATGTCCAGAATGGAGCCCCAGCAAAACGCTGGTAGCGACGTCATTTATGCAGAATTCATTGACCGTGGATTGTCAGAAGACGACCGATCCTACGCCAATATGGATGAGGACTCGGTCGGGGCCATGCGGGCGCGGACCGAACGCCTCATTGCCGAGGCCGATGCGATGTACACCGCCGATGATTTCGGAACGATCAATCGGCCTTATCCCAAAGCCATGTTGATTGGTGCGGCCGGTGGATTGATCGCAGCGGCCCTTATTATGGGTGTCGCCATGGTTTTACCGATGGCCGATCTGTTCGGATCTTAAGCTGCGAAGTCGATACTGTGGTAGATTCAACCTCAGCTTCGTATTTGTTCCAAGCCTTATAAAATATACGTTTTTAGGCTTAATTTAGACTTTTCCATTATGCCCGCTGACCATGGGTGGTCAGCAGCATATGCCAATCTCCTCCGGGGGAGCCTTTCAAGATGGCGCGGAGGTTCTGCGCAGCTTGCAAAAGCCGGTGCTTCGCCAACGCCTCTTTTATGCAGGGTGCGTGGGTTTAGCGATTAATACAATTATGTTGGTCGTCTTTGGCGCCCATTCCGGGTTGACCTTCAACTATATGGTGGAAAGCCTGATTTATACCGCTATTTTTGGCGGCGCGATCTGGTCAGCAAAGTCCGACTGGCGGATCGATCTGGTATCCTGGGCGTT
>JBCBAO010000130.1:0-7629 GCA_038532405.1 Pseudomonadota bacterium
CTTGCGGCACCGAACGCGCATTGGGTGAAGTCGGTCGACTCTGCTGGGGATGCGGGCCGTCTGGCTGCTGAAGCGTGGGTAGCAAGTTTTGGCCCACAGCCTGGACCCGTCTCACTTGTGCTTCCGGCGGACAGTGCTTGGCAGCAGGGCGGAGCGCATGGTCCGCATCTTGAACGGCCAGCCTTACGTCGCATTGGGGCGGATGTGATTGATGAAGCTGTTACCGCTGTCCGCGCGGCGTCAAATCCGGCCTTGCTCATTAATGGTACGGCCCTCGGCGAGGCTGGCTTGGCAGCTGCCGCAAGGCTTCAAGCTGCTGGTATAAATATCCTCACGGACACATTCGTCCCACGGCAGGCACGGGGCGCGGGACGGTTTATGCCGGACAGGTTGCAGTACTTTGCGGAAATGGCCCTGGCTCAATTGGATGGATGCGATTTGCTACTTTTGGCAGGAACACGCGCGCCTGTTGCATTCTTCGCCTATCCGGACAAACCGGGCTCGCTTGTGCCGGAGGGGTGTAAAACACTCTCCTTGGGGGGAAGCGATAGCGACAGTGCGGCGGCTTTGGAAATGCTTGCAGATGCAATGGGGGCTGTTGAGTCTGCACCGGTCGCTCAACTCGAGATGCCGGATTTGCCAACCGGTGAGCTTAATCCAGGTGCGATTGGCGCATCTATCGCGCGGCACCTGCCAGAGCACGCGATTGTCGCCGATGATGGAGTGACGGGCTCACTTGCAACCTTTTTACCCACGGCAGGGGCAAGGCCCCATGATTGGATGATGCTGACGGGCGGAGCAATTGGTATGGGGCTTCCGCTGGCATTAGGCGCTGCAATCGCTGCCCCGGACCGGAAGGTTCTTTGCCTCTCCGGCGATGGGGCGGGTATGTATACAAATCAAGCGCTGTGGAGCATGGCCCGGGAAAAAGCCGATATTGTAACCGTCGTTTTTGTGAATCATTCCTACAGGATCCTGAACATCGAACTTTATCGAACGGGAGCGGGCAATCCAGGGCCAGTCGCTGATGCCATGCTGAACCTGGGCGGCCCGGAGATTGATTGGGTGAAACTGTCCGAGGCCCAGGGTGTTCCGGGCGAACTTGCCACCACCGCCGCAGACTTCGAGGCGGCCCTCGTCCGAGGGTTCGAGCAGGACGGACCTTATCTGATTGCCGCGTTGGTTCCCGGATGACAATCACTGTGGAGCAGGAGGGGGTTGGTGCCCCGGATATGGTGGCACTTTTGCAGCTACACCTGGAGGAAGCCGTTGCCAATTCGCCCGCCTGCGCAGTCCACGCGCTCGCTTTAGAAGGGCTGCGCGCTCCGGGAATAACGTTTTGGACCGCACGCGAACAGGGTGACCTGCTTGGTTTTGGTGCGTTGTTGCAGCTGTCCGATTGTGCCGGTGAAATAAAGTCTATGCGCACCTATCCGACCCATCTGCGCCGTGGAGTTGGCGCGATGATCCTAGGTGAAATTATCGACTTGGCGCGCGTTTTGGAGCTAAAGACGCTTCACCTTGAAACTGGAAACACACCCCATTTCCATCCCGCGCACCACTTATACCGGCAGTTTGGATTTGAGTGGAGCGGTGCCTTCGCTGATTATACCGGCAGCGAATTTAGCAGGTTCATGAAGCTTGATCTTGGAAAACCTGCCGACTCCTGATCGAGTAGCCTTGAAACGAGATTAGAGGGCACGGTCATAGACATCCTGATTGTTGAAGATCTCGATGGTATCCGCGGCATCATGGCAAAGATGCTAACGGCGCAGGGTCATTGCGTCATAGAAGCGTCGGATGGTGAAGACGCAACGCTTAAAGCCAATGCTAACCAACTCGACCTCATTATCACAGAGATCGTCCTTGCTGGTCGAAACGGGTTTGATTTTGTTAGGGATATTGCACCCAAAAAACCTGCGACAAGGTTCATGCTGATTGATCGGGAGAATGCTGGAGACATGGGCGTACCCAGCGATATAGATGCGCTTGTTTTGCCAAGCGATCTGAAAACGCGTGGGTACAAATGGCTCGCTAGCCTATTGCCTGATTGAGGTCTAGCCCATTCACCCCAGACCAGCTGCATGGTGTTTCAGGTGGTCTTCTGCGAAACTTGAGACGAAATAATAGGAATGGTCATAGCCGGGCTGTAAGCGCGAGGTTAGCTTTTGACCATGGGCTTTACAGGCAGCTTCGAATAGCTCCGGTCGCAGCTGAGTTTCCAGGAATTCATCGGCCTCGCCCGTATCGATCAGAATATGGGATTGGGACTGACGTTCTTTCACGATCTCTGTCGCGTCATAAAGTTCCCAAATTGGATTGATTGGGCCGAGATAAGCGGTGAACGCCTTTTGGCCCCAAGGCACCTGGGCTGGCGATGTGATCGGCGCGAAAGCGCTACAGGTCTTATATTGCTCCGGGTGTTTCAAATGCAGCGTGATCGCGCCATGTCCGCCCATTGAGTGACCGGTGATACCATGGCGATTTGGAGCCAGCGGGCATGTTTTGTGGACGAGGTTCCATAGGTCTTCCCGAACATATTGATCCATTTTGTAGTGCATTGCCCATGGCTCTTGACGGGCAGAGAGATAGAAGCCGGCTCCCTGGCCAAGGTCATAGGCGTCGTCGTCCGGGACATCTTCGCCGCGGGGACTTGTATCCGGCGCTAGAATTGCGATGCCGAGCTTGGCAGCATGGGCTTGAAGCCCTGCTTTGGTCATTACATTTTCCCAGGTGCAAGTAAGCCCGGACAGATAGGTAATGCAGGGGACAGGTCCATCTTCGGCATGTGGTGGCAGATAAAGGGCAAACCGCATTTTTGTGCCAGTCGTGTCAGACATATGCTCATGGACGTGGAGTGTTCCGCCGTGGCTTTTCCAACTCGAAATCGTGTCCATCGCCATTTTTGCCACCCTCACGAAAACTTAAGTTGAACCTAAACTTTGCGCGCTACGTCTTAAAGACATGAGCCATGTACTGACAACCCGATTGATTCTCTGCGCGCTGGCACTTTGCCTTTCGGCTGCGGCACCCGCCAGCGCGGTCGAGGCTGACTTCAACCCCCAGGTTGAGGTGCGCAAAGACACCTCGCATCCCCGCGAAGCTTATTATGTTCGTGGTTCCATAATAATCCGAGCCCCCCGTGAACGCATCTGGGCCCTGATGACGGACTGTTCTGCAACACGGCGCATGGTTCCGCAGCTAAGGCGATGTCGCGTCGAGGCCGAAGGCGAGGGGTGGGACCACCGCAAACACGTATTACGATCTGGTCCCTTTCGCCTGACCAGCATCTTTCGGTCGGACTATGACTATCTTGAAAGTGTAGAGATCTCTCTGGTGTCCGGTGACATGGACGTTCAGGAGGGGGTATGGCGGCTGACAGCTATTGATGGCGACCTGACGCGGCTCGAATACGAAGCGTGGTCGAAGCCAGGTATCTGGGTGCCAGACTGGTTTATTGCCCGCTGCATAAAAAAGGATGTACCGACGATCCTAACCAATCTGCGCAACATGGCAGAGGAACAGGCGAGCTAGTGCATACCGGCTTCTGAATAGATCAGTGATCCTGTATTCTCGATGGCAATTGGCCATTGAGGCTCTGCCAAAAGGTGTGGCGCTTCGGATCTAATACTCGACGACGCTGCGAATGCTCTCACCTGCATGCATGAGATCAAACCCCTTATTGATATCTTCAAGTGAGAGCTTGTGTGTGATCAAGCTGTCGATATCGATGCGACCTTCCATGTACATGTCGACAATATCGGGAACGTCGGTACGACCGCGTGCGCCGCCAAATGCCGATCCGCGCCAAACCCGCCCCGTGACCAACTGAAAAGGGCGGGTACTGATTTCCGCGCCAGCCGGAGCGACCCCGATAATGACGCTTTCGCCCCAACCTTTGTGGCAGCATTCGAGCGCGGCCCGCATCACTTGGGTGTTGCCGATGCATTCAAAGCTATAATCGGCACCTCCGCCCGTAAGCTCGACCAAATGGCCAACAAGGGTATCATGGTCCATGTCGGTCGAATTCACGAAATCTGTCATCCCGAACGCCTCGGCGATCGCTTTGCGCTTGGGATTGATATCAACGCCGACAATCTGGCGCGCGCCAACAAGTTTCAAACCCTGAATGACATTAAGCCCGATCCCGCCAAGGCCGAATACCACTGCCGTTGCGTTCGGTTCCACCTTCGCGGTGAACATCACCGCCCCGATGCCTGTCGTCACACCGCATCCGATATAGCAGACCTTATCGAAAGGGGCATCACGGCGGATTTTGGCGAGCGATATTTCGGGCAAGACCGTAAAGTTGGAGAAGGTTGAGCATCCCATATAATGGAGGATCGGTTTGCCCTTATAGGAAAAGCGCGAGGTGCCGTCGGGCATCACGCCTTTGCCTTGGGTGGCCCGCACCCGTTGGCAAAGATTGGTTTTGGGATTCAGACAATATTCGCAGGTCCGGCATTCCGCCGTATATAACGGGATGACATGATCGCCGATGTTCAGGTCTTGCACGCCGGGGCCGAGCTCGCGGACAATGCCTGCCCCTTCATGGCCGAGAATTGCCGGAAATGCCCCCTCTGGATCTGCGCCGGACAATGTGAATTCGTCGGTGTGACAAATGCCTGTTGCTTTGATCTCTACAAGAACCTCGCCCTCCTTCGGCCCGTCCAGATCGACGTCAACGACTTCAAGGGGCCTTCCAGCTTCAAAGGCGACGGCGGCACGTGATTTCATAGCTTGGCTCCTGGCATTTTCTTCCCTGTGTAAGCAGGCGGCCGCGCGATGTCGTTGTTTTTTTACTGTGGGTGCGCTTATCGGCGTCGTTTTGGGAAATAATGGGCTGCAAGTTGCTCCGAGAGTGCACGGCCACGGGAGGCATAGGCCTCCTCGTCTGATTTTGCGTTGGGGCCGCATTGGCCCCTTCGTCTGCGGCGATCATCTTCAAAACCAGCATTGAAAGCCTCGACCATAGAGGATCTTAAACTGCCTCGGTTTGGCGCTTCCAATCCTAGCAATTGCTGCATATAGCTGCGCCAGTATTGATCGTCAGTTCCGTTGCACACGACCCGGACAGCATGGGCAGATCCGATAACCCCAGACAAAGAGACAAGATTGCGTATATAGGCTTGGTCGCGCACCGGCAGGTCTTGCGCATTGGCTTCCATGCCGGCAGGGCCTGCCCAGATACCAATCAGGCAAAGGGTGAGGAGAACATGCTTAATGTATTGATGCATGAGGGAACCTATCGGCGAATTGCAGATCGGCTGGTGGCCTTTGGGGACGCGATTCGACCGATCATCTTGCGCAATGATGGCCAGTTCGAGGCAATTGGGGAAGGGGTACTCGCAGCGCCAGCTCGCCTTGATGTTGGATATGGGACACCCGATGTTTGGTTTACCCCCCTTGCATCGCTGTTTGTCGAGACCTTGCTTAAGGCCGATACGCTTGATTGGTTTCAGTCGAGCGCGGCGGGCACGGAACATCCAATTCTCCAGGCAATTGGAGGAAAGGCAGAGATTTATACCTCCTCCCATGCCCAATCCGACGCCATCGCCGAGTGGGTGCTGTGGGCAGGACTGGACTGGTTTCAGCGAGGAGGAGACCGCCGCGCAGCGCAAGTCCGCAAGGACTGGAAACGCATCGAATTTACCGAAATTGGCGATACAAATTGGCTGATTGTCGGGTTTGGCGCGATTGGCCGGGCAAGCGCAAAACGGTTGCGGGCACTCGGGGCACGCGTGACCGGTGTTCGGCGGACAGTCGGGCCGGATCCCAATGCGGACGCCATGGTTCAACCAGACGACCTTCACGATTGCCTGCCCGCAGCCGATGCGGTCCTGCTTTGCTGTCCGCTAACCGAGGAGACCGAGGAGATGGCCAATCACGATTTTTTTCAGGCAATGAAGCCCGGAGCCTTCTTTGCCAATGTGGGGCGCGGAAAGCTGGTGGACGAGGCTGCGCTGCTATCGGCCCTCGATACAGGACAGGTTGCCCATGCCGCCTTAGATGTTGTTGCAGTTGAGCCTCTGCCTGAAAACAATCCGATCTGGTCTCATCCCCGCATCACGCTCACCTCCCATCTGGCTGCGGATACAATGGGGGCCGCCCGTCGGACGGACGATATTTTTCTCTCTAATTTAGAGCGGTTTGTCGCGCAGCAACCGTTAATGGGTGTTGTTGCGAGGTCCGAATTTGCCGTGTCGCCCAATTCGAGTTGACCAAATATCTAGGCTAACATTTGCCTTAGACCTTTTCGGTCTGGACAAGACTTGTAAGTCCTTGGATGGCTGCGTCGGCTTCACGCATAATGTTTCCCACAATATCTGCGACGGGCAGCACGTCTTGAATGCCACCTGCTGACTGACCCATTGCGAAGCATGACTTATTGGGGTCAAGACGGGCCTCGTCAACGACCCCACCAATACCTCCAATGACGTCGGTTTGGATTGAATGCATCGCCTGCATCGGGAAAGGTTGAATATCGTTCGGCCGGGCCTCCCAGTCTTTGATATAGTCATTTGTTCGACACCGCATTGGCTTGCCGGAATAACAGCGTGTCCGTGTCGTATCGACGTCGGTTGCCCCGACTATGGTTTCTTTATAGCTCGTGGCGGCGTGCGCTTCCTCTGAGGCAATAAAACGCGTGCCCATCCAAACACCCGTCGCACCAAGAGCAAGCGCTGCGGCGAGCCCCCGGCCGTCATAGATCCCACCTGCGGCAACAACTGGTATATTCACGGCTTCAACGGCCTGCGCGACGAGTGGCATGGTTCCAACCAGCCCCGTATGGCCGCCGCCTTCGCCGCCCTGTAAAATAACAGCGTCACATCCGGCCTGTTCAGCCTTTACCGCATGTTTGACGGCACCGCCGACGACCATCACCTTAACGCCCGCTTTCTTCAGCTTTTCCATTATGGGCAGGGGCACACCTAGCCCGGCAATGAAACTGTCCGCCCCGCCATTTATGATTACGTCGACGGCTGCGTGAAGGCTTTCCGGCTGTGCGGCAAGAAGATCGACGCCGAAAGGCCGATCGGTCAGCGCTTTCACTTTTGCGATTTGATCTGCAATGAAATCTGGCAATGTGCCCGCCATGCCAAGCACGCCATATCCGCCCGCATTGCACATCGCAGCGCAGACCTCGGCATATGATACGCCGCCCATACCGGCGAGCATGATTGGATGTTCGATATTTAAAAGTGAGCAAAGCGGTGTTTTGAGACCCATTTTTGGCATCCTTTGCGATTTTTTTTATAGGAAAAGCATAGACCTGCGCCCCTAGGGCAAGGCAAGTGGCATTTGGTTGGGGCAATGGTTTGGGCACTATAGCCCTCGACTCGCCCAATTTTCGGCGCCATTAGAGCGCTCCATATAATCAATTGCGTTCATCGCAAGATAAATTCGTCTGAAAGAGGAGATCTCGATATGGCGAAGTATATGGTGGGTTTAATAGGCATTTCAGTTCTCGCTGGGACACAGGCGTTTGCCCAAGAGGATAGATCATCCGCAACGGACCCTGTTTTCAAACCCGAGGCTGTTCGTCTAACACTTCGGGCATAGCCGCGATATCGCCAGCCATATCACCATCAAGCGCAGCAGCCATTTCGGCCTCATCAGCCAATTCTT
>JBCBAO010000131.1:0-7621 GCA_038532405.1 Pseudomonadota bacterium
TGATGCAGTGATTGTCGGTGGCGGACCGGCCGGAGCCACCGCCGCCAATGACCTTGCTGAGCGCGGCTGGCGTGTGGCCCTATTGGATAAGCCTGGGCGAATTAAGCCTTGCGGCGGCGCAGTACCGCCAGAATTGATTAGGGCGTTCGATATTCCGGAAACACAGATTGTCGCCCGCGCCAACACAGCCCGTATGATTTCGCCAAAAGGGCGGCGTGTCGATATGCCCATCGAAGGCGGATCGGTTGGCATGGTCGACCGGGAACATTTTGACGAGTGGCTGCGTGAGCGTGCAAGGCAAGCCGGTGCGGTTCGTCTGGAAGGTGCCTTTATAGAGATCGAGCGCGATGGCGCGGAGGCGGCGAAGGTTTGCTACAGGCCGCATGGGGCGGATAAAGCAGCACCGCTTGCAAAGATCTCCACCCGCGCAATCATTGGGGCCGATGGGGCCAAGTCAAAAGTGGCTGAACAAGAGGTGCAGGGGGCGGACGAAAAACACTGTGTTTTCGCTTACCATGAAATTATTCGTTCCCCGCGCACGGCCGATATCGAGCAATTTGAAGGGTCCCGGTGCGAAATCTATTATGATGGCCGCTTGTCGCCCGATTTCTACGCATGGGTTTTCCCCCATGGTGAGACGACGAGTGTCGGCGTTGGCAGTGCTCAGAAAGGGTTTTCCCTAAGGGGGGCTGTGAGCAGGTTGCGCGAACAAGCTGGTTTTGAATTGGCGGAAACCGTGCGGACCGAAGGCGCACCTATTCCACTCAAACCCCTCAAAAAGTGGGACAACGGACGAGATGTCATTCTCGCGGGTGACGCGGCAGGCTGCGTCGCTCCCGCGTCGGGTGAGGGCATTTACTACGCCATGCTTGGCGGGCGCGTGGCCGCCGGAGCTGTCGACCGGTTTCTGGAGACAGGGGATGCAAAGGTATTTGCTAGAGCTCGCAAGGCTTACATGGCCGAGCATGGGAAGGTCTTTTTCATTCTCGGCGTGATGCAGCACTTCTGGTATCGCAATGACAAAAGGCGTGAGCGCTTCGTCAATATTTGCGATGATAAAGATGTGCAACGTCTGACATGGGAAGCTTATATGAATAAAAAGCTGGTCAAGGCTGATCCGCTTGCTCACCTTAGGATCTTTGTAAAGGATCTGGCACACCTTGTTGGGTTTGCCCCTGTGCGGAGCTGATTATCGCGTCGTCCACGAAAATAAGAGCGCTTTAGAACCTTATTGTGGGCAGTAAGAAGATAATCGTGCTTCTCTCTTGGAAGAGGCACGGCCCCTTATATTCTCACCTGACTGCTGCTTTATTTAAAAGATCTTTTTTAGATCAGCTTTTCGCTTCCAACCGAGCGTTCCAAAGGAGAGCTATGATAGCTCTGCTATCCTCAGATATGTAGCGAATATTAATAGACATGATCTTTGCGAAACAGACACCGAGATCAAAGGTTCTATAAAAAAATAGACAGCGGTCCCTTGCCGAACCGCTGTCTTTAATTGGGCTTTCGCGATAGTCTTTTATTATTGATTAGAAGCGTGCGAAGCCATTCTCAACACCCCATAAATACCAGTTTTCGACAACTGTTCCCGTCAGCAATATGCCAATGCCACCGGTTATCGGACACAGAATTGCGAACCACCATGCCCAACGGTGAATGGACTCCATCGATGCGTTGAAACCCATCGTCCATCTCCAGAATAAGGCAGCGCGTTCCGATGCCGAGCCTCTATCGACGATCTGCTCGATTTCCCGCTCACCGCCATATCGCCCAACAGCGAGAATGGTTGCTCCGTGCATTGCGAAGAGAAGCGCTGATCCATAGAGAAACACAATGGAGAGCATATGGAATGGATTATAAAACAGGTTTCCGTAAATCAGGGAAAAGTTATTCGTCCAATCAAGGTGTGGCAGGATCCCAAAGGGAACAGCTTCAGACCAGCTGCCCATTGCGATTGGTCTGATAAAGCCGAGAACCAGGTAAAGCCAGATTGCCGCGGCAAATGCCCAAGCGACGTGGGTGCCCAACCCTAGCTGTATGGCACGCCGATAGACCCGTACCCACCATAATAGGATCGAAGCTGTTAGAAAAAACCCAGCTATGAGCCACCAGCCACCCTCGGCGAGCGGGGGCATTACGCTTAGCCCGTGCTCAGGGCCGGGTGGTTCCAGGGCAAGCCATGGTAGCTGGCCAAAGAATAGAAAGGGGTTCCAGTCAACGGAGGCGGCCATATTCAAACCGATAATCACGATTGAAATGACACCGCACAGTACCGAGGCAATACCGGTAAAGCCGAGATACATAGGACCAAGTTGGGCGTCGCCAATTTTGCCGAGTACCCAACTCGTCGCCTTCACATCTTCGCGTTTCCAATCCTGACCAGGAAGTGGAACCCCTGGATCAAAGTGTCCGCGAACCTGGACCTGCGTAAATATGTTTTGATAGTCAGCCATGGTTCACCCTTTCGTAAATTGATCCCAGATCGGTAGATTCCGCCAACCTTCCCAGAACTCTACCCAGGAGCCTTCGAACAAAGGTCCGCTAATCACAATACAGATGGCACTCCAAAAACCGGCCGAGAGCGCAAGGAACATACCTACCCGGTGAATACCGAGCGTGCCAACGGAATAGCCCTGAAGGTCCCTGAAGAATGAGTTTTCATGTTCTGGCGCTTTAACTTCTTTTCCCTTGCCCGGATTTGTCGCCGAGAGCACGGCTCCTCCATGCATCCCAAGCGCCAATGTTGTTGTAAAAAAGAAAGTTATGGCAACCATATGGGCCGGATTATAATGGAAGTTCCCATACTGATATCCTGTATAGGAAACCCAGTCCAAGTGGCTCATGATGCCATAGGGAAACCCGTGCCCCCAAGCCCCCATTAGGAAGGGGCGAATAACCACGAGTGTAATATAGGCAAAAACAGCAACACTGAAGGCAAAGGGAACATGGTACCCCATGCCGAGTTTTCGGCAGATTTCCACCTCTCGTAACGCCCAGGATCCAAAGGCTCCAATTGCACAGAATGTTATAAGTTGCCAAAGCCCACCTTCAGCGAGTGGTGCAAAGGTAAGCCCCAAACTTATATCTGGTGGATCTATACTAATCAGCCAGGGATTCCACGTGTCTTCCATAGCGGCACCATAGAAGATCAGTGCAGTGCCAAGCGCTGCAAAAAAAGCTGTCGTTATACCAAAAAACCCGACGTAAAACGGCCCGACCCAATAGTCGAACAAATCGCCACCAATAAGCGTTCCGCCGCGGATCCTATATTTGCGTTCAAAACTAAGTAGTGCCATCGGGCCTGTCCTTTTGTTTTTGCCAACTCAATCACAGACCGCGGCCGCAATCTGTAAGAGGACGAAATAGACCTGGCCGCCGCTTCATATGGGGCCAAGGGGGGATCAATGGGCGATGCCGAGTGCTTGCTATGCACCGCCCACCGAACAATGCGCTAAGCGAGTGTGGTATTACCGACCATGTCGAGGGCAGCAACTGCCGACTCGCCAAGATCAAACCAATTATACTCTGGCGTGCTCAGCAGAACGAAGTGAATCAGGACTGCAAGTGTGAACAGGAAGATCGTCAACGCGGTAAGTACGCGTCGAGGATCGAATATCATCCATATTCTCCACATTATGAGAGCTCCTCTTGTTTAAGGGTTATTGGATTACGCCAAGCCATGGCTTGTAGTACCAAACCAGCATATGCGCGATGAAAGCCCAGAATGTGAAAAGCAAGAAGCCCCTCACAAATAGGCTGTGAACGGCTTTTGCTTCTGTGGCGGTGAGCCCAGACAGCGATTCAGACCGTTCCAATGAGTCACTGGCCATATACATCTCCTTTTTTGGCCTCTAGAAACTGGCTGCATTGTAACCCTGCGGCCTTGGGCATAACGTTGGCGCAGCGCACCAACGCATTCGGTAAGGGGAGGCGTGCTGATCGTCGCATCATCGCCCCATGAAGCTCCACCAAACGCTGCCGTTCAAAGCAGAGACGGTTTCGCTAAACATATTACGGCCGATGCTACGATCATCCGTATACCTCTTACATAGGGTGCGGCCGAAGATGCGGGATGCAAGCGCACCAATCATAAGCAACGGCAAGAGAAGGATACTATAGAAGCGATATTCCCACCGACTGGTCTGGGGTTTGGCTTTCGAGGTGCTGGTGCTCATTTTTCTCTGTCTCCTCAAGCTGCCATAGTCATAGAAACACGTGCATGTGCATCGCGAACGAGCGCGGGTGTAATTGTTGGTTCACCTGCGGCACGCGCCAGCGTTTCCGTAGCGTCGCGCAGCCGCTTTGCCGCTGAAATTCTGGCAAGTATTGGAAAGGCTTCCACGCAAGTATCTAATTCGTGCCGAGCGGCTTCTGGCCAGGCGACCGGCGTCTCTGACTTGGCCAGCGTCGCAGAACCGCGATCCATATCGGCTGCGAGTGGTAGAATATGGAATAAGGCATCGAAGAGCGCGTTACAGACTTCCTGCACTAGATAGGTTGCGCCAGAATACCCCATGAAAGGGGTGCCGGTATGGCGCCTTATGGTTGCACCTGGGAAAGATGCAGGAATGTAGGCGGATCGAGCGCCGGTTTCCTGAATGTACATACGCTCATTAAAACTGCCGAAAACGACCAATGGCGCAGATGGCCCCAGCGCATCTTTGATCGCGTCATTATCTGTTTTTTTGCCGGCTGTTCGCGACCAAGAGAAGGCGCAGGGCAGCCCTAGATCGGTTTCAAGGAAATTGCGCACACCCCGCGTATAGGTCTCATTTGCGACAATCCCGAAATTTGCGGTTCCGAAGAAGTCTTGGGTGACGGAGCGCCAGAGATCCCACAATGGCTTGATGGTCGTATGCTTCTCTCTTTCGATGAAAGAAGACGGATCGACCTCACAAAGTTCAGCCAGTTTTTCCAAAAACTTGGTGGTTGAGTGCAAACCGATCGGTGCCTGAAGGTAAGGCTTGCCCATGGCTTCGCAAAGCGCCCGCCCAAACTCTCGGTACATGCAGATGTTCACATCGGCATTGGCCAGTTTCCGGACATCTTCAATATGGCTGCCGAGTGGGAAGACCATATTGACCTCGATCCCCAACCCTTCGACGAGCCGCCGAATTTCTGCGAGATCTGAGGGCATATTGAACATGCCATAACTCGGCCCGATGATGTTTACCGACGGTTTGGCGTCTGGTTGCTTTTTTCGTGGTTTCGGGTTGCGCCCCTTGGTTTGTGCATACTGGGTCCATAGCCAGAGCAGCGCCCGATCAGCACTCTGCCATTGATCTTCGTCAATTGTGCGGGGCAGGAACCGCTGAATATTGGCCCCTTCCGGAGTTACTCCTCCTCCGATCATTTCGGCGATTGAGCCCGTCACGACAACGGCAGGAAGTTCTGGATCAAGCGCGGCTCGGGCCCGCTTCATTGCGGCCTCGGTGCCATGTTGGCCAAGTTCCTCTTCCCCAAGGCCCGTCACAACAATAGGCAATTCATGCGGGGGGAGGGCGTCAGTGTAGTGCAGCACAGATGTGACCGGCAGGTTTTCGCAACCAACCGGGCCATCGATAACCACCTGCAGCCCTTTGACCGCGGTAAAAACATATACCGAGCCCCAATATCCACCGGCGCGATCATGATCTTGGATCAGCATCCAACCGGCTCCTCAAGATTCGCAGCACGTTTGGCGGCAATGGCAAGCTTGCGCTTTTGCTTCGCGCGGAAGGCCTCGTGTGGATCGGGGGTCTCTTCCCAAACGCCCGCGGTGTCGCCTTCGCCGACACCCTTGAAAAACGCCTTCATTTCATCGAAGCGCGCCTTGCCTGCGATGGCGGCATTGACCACCTGGGCAAGGCTTCCCGCTCCGGCGGGCCCCATAAGCGGACGTGCGGAAATCAAATTCGTGAAATAAAGGCCGGGCGTGGCACTTTCTTTTGCTTTCTGCACAACCGGGGTCGTTCCGATCGCAAGGTCTGGTTCAAAGGCTTCAAGCGCAGCAAGATCAGCCTCCAGAGAGGCCCTGAACCGGATTTCAACCCCCTTATCCTCAAGCCATTCTCTGTCGGGGTCTGACCATTGCGTGCGCGGGCAGGCGGTGCCGACATATCGCACGTCCGCTCCACTCTCGACCAGGAGACGCGCGACCAAAAGCTCCGAGCCTTCGTACCCGGATACCGTGACCCGGCCATTGATTGGCGTTGCCTCCAGCGCGGCGCGGGTTGAGGGAAGGGCCGCATTTTTTGCGGTATCGATCTGTGTGCGGCTAATGCCGCAGGCTTGGCCGATCCGTTCGAGCCAAGCCTCAGTCCCATCTACTCCAACCGGAGCAGAGCCAATTATGGGTCTACCCGCCGCTTCAAATTCACGTACCGCTGAGGTATAGAAGGGATGAATGGCCGCAACGGCCGCCCCATCTAGCGCCGTGTAGAGTTCGCGCCATTCCCGGGTTGGCACGGTTGCTCCGACCGCCAGCTTCATTGGTGCCAGCAAAGCACCAATGCCCATTGGGTCTGCTGGAAACATCTCGCCGAGCAGTGTAATTTTTGGCAGGTCTGTTTGGTGGGCCGCTGCCCGCTGAACCGATGCTCGAAGTGCTTCCTCGCGGGCGTATTTCAGCATCGCTCCAGCGAGAACATCCTTCGCCTCTGCGTGGGTCGGAATACCGAAGCCGGGTACGTCGATCCCGATAATCCGTACACCATTGATTTGATCCGGAAGCAGCCTGAGCGGCACCCCGGAAGCGGTCGGGACACAGAGATTGGTGACCACAATCGCATCGTATCTTTCCGGGTCTGCCGTCTGCTCAACAGCCTCTTTGATGTCCTCAAAGAGTTTTCCGGTAACGAGCGTCTCGGAGTTAAACGGAACATATCCGACGCTGCGCTTGGCACCGTAAAAATGCGACGTGAATGTCAACCCGTAGACGCAACACGCAGATCCCGAGAGGATTGTCGCCGTCCGCTTCATCCGCAGGCCAACCCTCAGGCTGCCAAATGCCGGGCACATGCTTTGGGGTTGGTCATGGGGCCCGGTGGGGTAGTCCTTGGCATACTGCTCTAGGAGGGTTGTTTTTCCGGCAACCTTTGCCGCTGCGGTGAGATCTTCCTTGCTGCCATGGCAACCACCGCCCTGCTCGATGCTCGCAGCGACTTGGAGCTTTGCCTCAACATCTTCAGGAAGATGTTCTTCTCCTCGCATATCTTGCAGATTGCCCCTCTCCGCCATGGGCCTCAGATCTCCTCGTACACGATTTCTAGGGAGGTCTTGGGGGCCGCGTTCACCCCGCGCATATCCTCAGATGTTGCCGGTTCTAGCTGGTAGTCCGCACCGGTCTCTTCGGCCGAAAAGAGGTTTAAGAGGTTATCTTGTGAAAGAGGGGCTGGCTGCATCGGCGGAGCCGTGGCGACATTCTCTGCAAGCGTTTCAAACATGCTTGCCCACTGGGTGCCTGGCCGACCGACAATTTGGTAATTTGCACTCTTTCGCCGGATGTCTTCGTCTGCGGGGATCGCCGAAAGAATTGGGATGCCCACTTCCTTCGCGAAGGCGTGTGCTTCACCCGTTCCATCATCCTTATTGATGACCATGCCGGCCACCCCGACATTGCCGCCAAGCTTGCGAAAATACT
>JBCBAO010000132.1:0-7610 GCA_038532405.1 Pseudomonadota bacterium
ATATGCGGGGGACCGGACAGGGGCAGAGGACCTTGTCGACGAGATGCTGGGCCCTGATGCAAGCGCACCAAGCGGTGTTGTCCACATTGTCGGAGCCGGGCCGGGCGATCCGGATTTGCTAACCGTAAAAGCGCTCCGCCTCATTCAGCAGGCCGATATCGTTTATTATGATCGCCTGGTCTCGAGTGACATTATGGACCTTGTTCGCCGGGACGCTGACCGTGTTTGTGTTGGCAAAGAAAAGGGCAATCATTCCGTTCCGCAATCTGAGATCCATGACCTATTGGTCAAAGCTGCCGAAGACGGGCTGCGGGTTGTTCGGTTGAAGGGGGGCGACCCATTCATTTTCGGTCGCGGCGGGGAAGAGCTTGCGGCCTTACAAGCGGCGAATGTCGAGGCCTATGTCGTGCCCGGCATTTCTTCGGCGCTTGGCTGTGCAGCCTCAGCAGGCCTCCCGCTGACCCATCGCGACCACGCCCAGACGCTGACATTCGTGACCGGGCACGCCAAATCAGGTCAGGTGCCGGAGCTTGATTGGCCAAAGCTTGCAGCCCCAAACCAAACGCTCGTCGTATTTATGGGCGTTGGAACGGCGGCGCAGATCTCCCAGCACCTGATCTCGGCAGGCCGTCCGGGCACGACGCCCGTTGCCGTCATCGAAAATGGTACGCGGGACAATGAAATTCGCGTCTTTGGAAAATTGGAGAATTTAGCAGGTCTCATCACCGATGCCGGGATCAAAGGCCCCGCGCTTCTGATTATCGGGGAAGTGGCTGGTTTGCCCCTCGAAGCCCTCTCAACCCTTGCCATGGAGACCGCCGCATGACCTCCGTCCGCCCAAAACTCAAACCGGATCAGACCAAAGGGATAACAGCCTGGGAAACAATAACGGGCGATGTTATTTGGATGCGCAGCGATGGAAGCTGGACCAAGGACCCATCTGAAATCGGGGCCTTCACTGGGGAAGCCGCCGACGCAGCGCTTGCTGCTGCGTTTGCCGATGAAGCTTACGTGACCGACCCTTATTTCATGCAGGTCAGCGAAACCGGGGCGATTGAAGGCCGGGAATTGCTGCGTGAGACGATCCGGGCGAAGGGCCCGACCTCGCATCCAAAGTATGCAAAGGCTTAGGCGCAAATGTTTACGGATCCAATCTCAAATCTAACCGTCTATGGCGACGATATGAGCGGCAATTGCCTGAAGGTGAAATGGGTCGCCGAGCGCTGCGGCCTTTCCTATGATTGGGTTGCTGTCGATGTCGTCGGTCATGAATGCCGGAATGATCCTTTTCTTGCGCTAAATCCCGTAGGACAGGTGCCCGTTGTCCGGTGGCCGGATGGACGCATTTTGACCCAATCGAACGCGATTATCCTTTATTTCGCTGAGACGACCGAAAGTGATCTTATTCCAAGAGATGCTTTCCAGTATGCACAGATGCAAAGCTGGTTGTTCTGGGAGCAGTATTCCCATGAACCGACCATCGCCGTTCGGCGGTTTTTGAAGCATTTTAAAGGGCTGCCGGATACAGACATCGATCCCACCCTGATGGAAAAAGGCCTCAAAGCCCTTAGTATCCTGGAGATGCAGACATCATATACCGAATGGTTGGTCGGCGATGCACTCAGCCTCGCTGATATCGCACTCGTTGCTTATACCCGTATCGCCCATGAGGGCGGGTTTGACTTGGCGGATTTCCCTGCCGTGGCTCGCTGGGTTGCCCGGGTCGAGAAGGCCCTGGGCCTCCCATCTTCAAGGGAGGCGGCATAATGCAATCTTTTGCCGCACACGAACGATATGAGGAGTTTATCCGCTAATGTATCGCTATGACGAATTTGATACGGAAATGGTGCGCGACCGCGTTGCGCAATTCCGTGGCCAGGTCGCCCGACGCTTGTCCGGTGAAATTACGGAAATGCAGTTCAAGCCCCTGCGCCTCATGAATGGTGTCTACCTGCAAATGCATGCCTATATGCTTCGTGTTTGCATCCCGTACGGACAATTGTCATCGCGGCAAATGCACCGCCTTGCCGATATCGCGCGGGATTATGACAAGGGCTATGGGCATTTCACCACGCGGCAGAACATTCAATACAACTGGATTGCCCTGAAGGACATTCCCGACGTTCTGGAATCGCTTGCCGAAGTTGATATGCATGCGCACCAGACGTCGGGAAACTGCATTCGCAACACCACATCGGATCAGTTTGCCGGCGCTGCTGCGGACGAGTTGGAAGATCCGCGACCCTGGTGTGAAATCATCCGTCAGTGGTCGACCTTTCACCCCGAATTTTCATATCTTCCGCGCAAGTTCAAAATCGCGGTGACGGCCGCCCAAAATGACCGGGCCGCCATCCGCTTGCATGATATTGGTTTGGTTATGAAAGCCAATGCGGCTGGCGAAGCGGGGTTTGAGGTCTTCGTTGGCGGCGGTCAGGGGCGCACGCCCCACGTGGCACCCAGTATTCGCGACTGGGTCTCAAAAGACGAGCTGCTGTCTTATCTGGAAGCCGTCATGCGGGTGTATAATCGCCATGGTCGGCGCGATAACAAATACAAGGCACGGATTAAAATTCTCGTCTCTGAAATGGGCGTAGACACTTTTCGCGAGCATGTCGAAGCTGAGTTTGCGGCCCAGGGTACAGATGAGCGGGTCCATGTGCCACAAGCGGAAATCGACCGGATTAGTGCGTACTTTGCGCCGCCAGCATTTGAGCCGTCGACAAATTATGCGGACAGCCTCGCTGCCGAGCGTGCTGCGGATCCAGATTTCGACCGTTGGTGCCGCATGAACCTCAATCCCCACCGGGTGCCGGGCTATACCTCGGTCACGATCAGCTTAAAGCCGGATGGCGTGCCACCTGGCGATGCCACCGAGCAGCAAATGCGCGTCGCTGCGGATCTCGCTTTGAAATACAGTTTCGATGATATCCGGGTGACGCATGAGCAAAATCTGGTCTTGCCCCACGTGGCCCTTCGCGATCTGAAAGCTGTATACGACACGCTCTTGGCGCATACGCTATCGCGACCAAATGCCGGGCTTATTTCAGATATGATCTGCTGCCCTGGGCTTGATTATTGTAACCTTGCCAATGCGCGCTCCATTCCACTTGCCGCCGATATTCAAAATGCGTTTACGGATATTGTGTACCAGGAGGATATTGGAGAGCTTAAAGTGAAGATATCCGGTTGTATCAATGCCTGCGGGCACCACCATGTTGGTCATATCGGTATTCTGGGCGTCGATCGTAAAGGCGAGGAATATTACCAGATCACCCTTGGTGGACGTGCCGACGAGCATGCTGCGATTGGTCAAATCGCCGGGCGTGGCCTCAAGCAGGATGAGGTGCCCGCCGCGCTTCAGCGCGTTGTGGAACGCTACCGTGACGTTCGCGAAGATCGCAGTGAGCGGTTTATCGATGCCGTTGCCCGTCTCGGTACGGAGCCATTCAAGGAGGCCATCTATGCCACTGATTAAACATGGCCGTGTCGTCGATGAGGATTGGGCATTTGCTGAAGATGACGCACCGCTTCCGGATGGCCAGGCGAGTGTAACGCTTGCGCGCTTCCGGACCGAGCGCGAGGATCTGTTGAAACGTAACATTCCGCTTGGGGTTCGTTTGAACCCTGAGGATGACCCCCATGAGCTTGAGGGTGATCTTGATCACTTGTCTTTGATCGAGGTCAGTTTCCCGAAATACGCCGATGGCCGCGGATATTCCCAGGCCCAGCTTTTACGGCGGCGGCTTGGATATGAAGGCGAATTGCGCGCCGTTGGAGATGTATTGCGCGACCAGGCCTTGTTGATGGTTCGCTCTGGGTTTGATGCGCTTGAACTACAGAACACGGACCTTCCTGGCTTTGAGGCCGCACTCGCAGAATTTCGCAACGTCTACCAGGGCGACGCCCTTGGAAACCGGTCAGTTTTTCTCCGCCGCCATGGGGAAGGGTAGAGCAATGGGTGTCGTGAGTTTAAAGCCCCGCGAAAACGAGACCATCGATGATCGGCTCACCCGCTTGAATGGCGAGCTGCGCGATGCCTCGTCACAGACCATTCTGCGGGCCGCCATCGTCCGCGAATGGCCGGGTCAAATGACCTATGTGTCGAGCTTTGGTGCTGAAAGCGCGGTCATGCTCGCTCTTATCGCGGATGTTGATCCAAACCTGCCAATCATTTTTTTCGACACGGGAATGCACTTCCCCCAGACCCTGGATTACCGCGATACCCTGATCGAGACGCTCGGCCTCACAAATGTCCAGACCTTTGACCCGGATGAGGAGGAGCGCCAGCTTATCGATCCCAAGAATATGCTATGGAAAGCCGATACCGATGCGTGCTGTGACCTGAGAAAGGTGCGTCCCCTCGGCCCGGCGCTAAATGGCTATGACGCTTGGGTGACCGGCCGCAAACGCTTCCACGGTGGCGCGCGCCTTAGCCTACCGGTCTTCGAGCATGCTGATGGACGGTTCAAGATCAATCCATTGGCCGGGTGGACCCAGGACGATGTCGACCTCTTCTTCGAGCATCGCATGCTGCCCCGCCACCCCCTGGTCGCCCAGGGCTACCCATCCATCGGTTGCTGGCCGTGTACTTCGCCGGCGGCTGACCCGAACGATATTCGGTCCGGACGCTGGGTCGGCCAGGACAAGACCGAATGCGGGCTTCATGTCGATAAGAAAGAGCGCCCGCGCGCCTTCTAAATTGCTTTAGGGCGATGCAGCAGCTGCGCGCCTAACCGGTGCAAAGCTCTTGCGATGTTCTGGGCACGGTCCAAGCTCGGCAAGGGCTGCGGCATGGGCGGCGGTTCCATAGCCCTTATGCTTTGCAAAGCCATAGCCTGGATATTGGGTATCAAGGCCGACCATCAAACGATCTCTCGCCGTCTTGGCGAGGATTGAGGCTGCGGAAATACAAGGTTCGGTCAAATCGCCTTTGATGATAGTTCTCGCTGGGCGCGGCAAATCGGCGGGGCAGTCATTGCCGTCGATGAGAATTTCATCCGGCATGACGTTGAGGGCCTCCAATGCCCGGCGCATTGCCAGGTGATTGGCTTGCCGGATGTTCAGCGTATCTATCTCTTCCGGGCTGGCCCAGCCAATGCCCCAAGCTTTCGCCCTAGCCTTGATAATCGGTTCAAGCATCAGGCGGCGGGCTTCGGAGAGTTTTTTGGAATCCGTTAGCCCCTCAATCGGGAAAGCGGCGTCGAGGACCACGGCTCCAGCAGCCACCGGTCCTGCCCATGGACCACGCCCAGCCTCGTCGATCCCGCAAATCTGAATTAAGTGTGTCATCAGTGCTATCTGCCCCGATTCTTGAGGACCTATCAAAATGATCGAAACCCGCGTCATACGTCTCCATAAAACCGGTGGTCCGGAGGTCTTAGTCGAGGAGACAATCCCGCTGGACCTGCCCGGGCCCGGCGAGGTGATTGTCCGCAACACGGCCATAGGGTTGAATTTCATCGATACCTATTTCCGATCCGGCCTTTATCCCGCGGCCTTGCCATTCATACCGGGCAATGAAGGTGCGGGTATTGTTGATCAGGTTGGAGCAGAGGTGACCCATCTGAAGCCCGGTGACCGCGTCGCCTATCTTAGCGCGGGAGCCTATGCGAGCCATACCAAAGTGGTTGCCAGCTCGGTCGTCAAATTGCCGGATAGTATCGCCTATGACCAGGCCGCGGCAGTGCTGCTCAAGGGCCTCACGGCCTGGATGCTGCTGTTTGAAGTCCGCCGGGCACGCCCAGGGGAGACCGCGCTCGTCTGGGCAGCGGCCGGCGGTGTCGGATCCCTCCTTGTGCCCTGGGCGCGCAGTTTGGGGGTTCGGGTGATCGCCGTCGTCTCAACCGAAGAAAAGGCCGCCCGTGTTCGCGCCAACGGGGCTGAAGATGTGCTTTTGTCCCATGAGGATATCCCAGCCCGCGTGCATGAATTAACGGCCGGCCGGGGCGTTGATGTGTCCTATGATAGCGTCGGCAAAGACAGTGCGGATGCCTCTCTCGCTGCGCTTCGTCCGCGGGGGTGGTTCGTAACATATGGAAATGCATCGGGCCCTGTGGCCCCAATTGCACCGGCGCGTTTGTCCATGGGCGGATCGCTCAACATGACACGGCCCACCCTGTTCAGCTTCATTTCAACACCCCAGGAGATGGCGGCGGGCACGGCTGCTCTGTTTGGTGCGCTCCAGGTCGGAACGCTGAAGGCCGATATCGGGCACCGCGTCCCGCTGGCCAAGGTTGCCGAAGCGCACAAGGCCATCGAGGCCCGCCAGACCATGGGCAGTACGGTGCTTATCCCATGAGCTAGAACGCATATTGGCGTTCGTCCTGGCTGCATCTTTTTTCATCGAAGAAGGGAAGTGTTTTCCTATCTGCCTGTAGACATTCTAAGCCTTTTCAAAGGTGTTTCGAGTGTTTTGGCGTTTGTTCGGTATGGTCCGTTTGGTGTTGCTTGTGCGTGTTGGGATTGCGGTTTTTGCCGCCGGACTGATCGCTTGCTTGCCGGTCGGTGCTGTGGAGGTGACCGGCGACGACTTGCCAAAGGCGTTGAAGCAAAAGCTTGAGCGCGAACTGCCTGCCGAAGATCAACCCGAAACCCGGTTTGAGGCCCACCGCCAAGCCAAACGTGCAGCGGCGCGGCTCACGGATTTTCTGAACTCGGAGGGATATTTTGCAGCCAATATCACCCCGCGTGTTGAAGACGGGCCGCCGGTTACGGCTTATGTCGACATTGTGCCCGGCTCTCAATTCCGTGTGCAGTCGACGGCAGTTGCCTATCGCAATGAAAGTCCGGAACCCGAGGTCCAAGAGCGAACACTTGCTGCCATAGACTTGCCCATCGGCCAGCGTGCCATTCCTGCGCAGATCCTTGCCGCGGAAACGCGCGGCGTTGCGGCCCTGAAAGCGGCTGGGTTTGCCGATGCCCGCGCGCTCGAGAGAGATGTGCTCGGCGATGCCGAAGCTGGAACCCTTGAGGTCACATTCCAGTTTGAAACCGGCCCGCGCGTGCGGTTTGGCAAGGTGATCTTTGAAAGCGATGGCCGGGTGAAACAGCGCTTTCAAAAGCGGCTGATCCCCTTCAAGCCGGGCGATGCGTATTCGCCGGCACGTCTCGCACTCTATAATCAACGCCTGGCCGAGACCCGGCTCTATTCGGTGTTCTCTGCGCGTTTGTCCGAAGACACCGCGCTGATTGCTGAAGACGGTTCGGCGGTGCGCGATGTCATTGTGTCACTCGTCCCCCGCAAGTCTTACAGCATCGCCGTTGGGGCCGGTTTCTCCACAGAGGATGGTCCCGGCGCGACCTTTGAAGTCAGCCGGTTTAATGCCACCGGACGGGGAGACGTGCTGCGCGCAAACATAGTCGCGGCCCAGCGCGAACAGTCCCTAAGCCTGATTTGGGATGTGCCGAACGCGCTTGGCTTTGGCCGCTCAGTCTCGACGAGCGCCTTTGTCGCACGGGAAGATACCGATGCATTTGAGCGCACAGCTATTGCCCTGGGTACAAGCATTGATATCACCCGCCGGCCGATTTGGGTTTTTGGTCTCAGCACCAATCTTGAGTTTTCCCGAGAGACCGATGCCGTCGAGCAGCGGGATCTCGCGATTTGGGGG
>JBCBAO010000133.1:0-7593 GCA_038532405.1 Pseudomonadota bacterium
TTTGTCGTTGACTTGATGTGCCATTCGATGAGGTCGACCCCAAGGGCTTTGGCCACCTCAACCGCGAGGACGGTTTTACCCGTTCCGGGCTCCCCCTTGATCAGGAGCGGACGCTCAAGCGCGATTGCTGCATTCACTGCGACACGGAGATCATCCGTGGCAACATAGTTTTCGGTGCCTTCAAAGCGCATGGGTCATCTCCGCAAAACTGGATCAGAAGGGACAATAGTTCAGCGCGCGGTAAGCGCAACGGTAACGCTGCGCGAACCCAGGCATCACGGCGCGCTCCCTATTGTTTGAATTGATCGTGTTCAACTTAAGAGCGTATTCGAATCCCTGGTTCTGTTAACCAAAAAATTCTTGCATGAGAACAAAAGAAGAATATAAGGGTGACTAGAACGGAGAGTGAACATTATGAAAAAGATGAGTTTCCATGGTTTGTCCGGTAAGCGCCATGATTTTGAAATGGCCGGTGTAAATACCCCATGGGCGAGGATGAGTGGTGTCGCCGTATTCGCAGCGCCCGATGCTTATGGCTGGCGTGTTATCCGCGTTGTGGAACTCACAGGCCGCGATCACGATGTTCGCCCGCTCTGGGCGCTCCATGAGGCTGAACGCTATGGTGCGAGCGCCGTGTTTGTAGCGTCCGAGCCTGACAGGCATCTGCGCCAAGGCATGATTTCCGACCTTGAAGCGGGGTTAAGCCCAGTCGTTGTTGGCGCGCCAGCGGTCCCCATGGGGATGGCGGCTTAAGATTTGTTGTCGAGCTTGCGGGCAATCCAGGCATCGAGATCTCTCTCAACGATGGGAAAGGGGCGAGGTCCGTTGCCAAGCAGAACATCGTGAAATTCCCGAAGGGAAAACCGGCTTAAGAGAACGTCCTCGGCGCGCCGACGTAGCCTTAAGATTTCTTGCCGGCCGGCCATATGGGCAACCGCTTGTCCCGGCCAAACCGCATACTGATCAATCTCTGCTTCCATGCTGGACCTTGGCTTGCCAGTGGTTGAAACAAGGTAATCGATCGCCTTGTTACGGCTCCATCTCTTATGGTGGACCCCCGTATCAGCGACCATTCCTGCCGCGTACAACAAAACCGATTGCAGGTATCCGATGCGGCTGAGCGGGTCTTCTTGATAGGCTCCAAGTTCACTTGCCAAATCTTCGGCATAAAGCGCCCAGCCCGCGTCATATGCAGGTGTTCGAATAAATTGGCGGATCAAGGGCAACCGACCAGATGCGGCAATCGCAGACCGCTCGAAATGGTGGCCAGGGAATACCTGGTGATAGAGATTGGTCTTGAGGGTGAATATTGGCCAGTCCGCCATTTCTCCTAAATCAATGTAGAAGAAAGCAGGGGCGGCACCATCGGCTGGCATGGGGAGATAGTATCCACCCGCCACTGCACCGCGCAGTTGGTCGACAATCGGTGCGATGCGAATGCCGGCTTGGGGCGGATTGCTGAGGATTTGTCCCGCTGTTTGTCTGATCGCATCGAGCTCGGTTTCCAAATAAGAGATCAATTCAGCGCAGCCATCCTCGCTACTCTCAAAGATATTTTGCGGATCTTCACCGAGTGCAAATAGCCGATCGCCGACGGTGCCTTCCACCAGGCCAAGCTCTTGTAGAGCAAGATCTATGTCGCCGGTAATCGACGCAACCAATTGCAAGCCCTGATCGTGATACTCTGCGGCCGAGCGGTTGCTGCCGGTATAGAATGCGAGAATTTCGGTATAGTAGTCAGGCCCATTTTCGAGACGCCAAATACCGGGATCTTTGCTTGAGGCGGGCCGTGTCCGCTCTAGTGTTTCCAGCAGTTGAGTGTAGCTTGGGATGATTTCCTGGGCGACAGTGTTTTCAGCCATCGTTAGAAGTTTCGCCTGCTCTAGCTCGGTCAAACGGCTCGATCGGGCAAGTTTCTTCCGAAAGGCAATGAGAAGGGGGTGCTCGGCAAGCTCTGGCGTTTGAAACGGCATGGCCAAGGCTGCGATACGTGGAAAGATAAAGTCAGGCAGAACGATACCAGCAGCTGCATCGCTTTCCAGACGGCGGGCTTCGTCAGCTACCGCCCCGGCGAGGGCGGACAATCGCAACAGGTAAGCGTCTGCATCCCCTTGTGTTTCGATAACCGCCTGGTTGATCAATTCCCTTGGAATATCAATGTATGCACCCGTTCTTTGGTCGAGCGCATAGGGGAGAACGCGGTCGAGGGATACATGGCCATGGCCAAACCGACCAATCGAGACGGCCTGTTCATAGGCATCGCGCGTGATTTCGAAATCTGTTTGCAGCGTTTCGTTCAGCGAACCATTCGGCAGATTATCGAAGGCTTCCAGCAACTCGATGCGGATGAGCCGCGCACGTTCGAACGCCGCTTGGGACCGATCGGCGATCACTGCGTCGCTACCATTCGCCTGAAGACCAAGCTGTGCGGCGATTTCAGGCGACTGGCTTAGCTCCACATCCGACGCACGGTCCATCAGTTCCAAGGTGGCTTTGGCCGTGCGTGTGTTTTCATCTCCGACAAGGCTCGTCGTCGGGTCGCACCCGGCGAGAAATCCGGCAGTCAAAATGATGGGACCGCTGAAAAGTGCTTTTTGAAAGCCCATTTCGACCTCACTTCGGTTACAAACAGCGTGCATGGCCCGGTTGTTCCACGCTTGCTTATCGGATAATCACCCCGGGAACGCTAACCAGGAGTTTACATCGTGGATACACCACAGGGTACATCTGCCAATACAGGGCAAGTCACCGGAAATGTATTGTTCTATCGCAACCCGGAGCCGCTTTCGGCCCAGCGGCATGGGGGGCTTGGGGTCAAACAGATTGATCAACCGTTTGCCTTTTTGCGCACGGCCCATGCCGTACCGGTAACGGTAACGGAATTTGGTATGGCGTCGGTCCACTTCCCACTCATTTTCGTAGGGGAAGACAAAACGCCGATCGCCGTTATGGGCGTTCGCCAAGGACAGAACCTTTATGTCACCGCCGAAGGCCATGCAGAGCCTGACACTTATGTGCCAGCCTTCGTTCGCCGCTATCCGTTTGTGTTTGCCAATGACAACAATAATGACCAGCTACTTCTGTGTGTGGACGTCGACGCACCCATGGTGTCTTCGGAGCCGGAAGTCTCTTTCTTCGATGGCGACCAACCTTCGAAGTTTACCCAGGACGCCATTGAGTTCTGCAAGGAGTTTGAACGCCAGCGCCGTTCTACTCTCCAATTCCGCGATTTGCTGTTAAAGCATGATCTCTTGGAGCAGAAGTCGATCAGCTTCCAGCCACGGGATACGGCAGGCAATGAGGTGGGGTCTCCCCAGAAGATTGCGGATTATTGGGCGATCTCCGAAGAGCGTTTGAACGCCTTGTCCGACGAGGCATATCTGGAGCTTAAGACCGGCGGCGCAATCGGCGCGATCTATGCCCATTTGGTCTCTTTGCTGAATTGGCCGCGCGTAATCCAGCGGGCCTTGCGGGTTCCGGCGGAAGGGAACGCTTAGGCAAGGCGTTTAAGGCCTTATTTTCCATACCTTTCTGGAAGGCGGTCCCCATAAGGGCCGTCTTTCTTGCTTTAACGGCTGATAAAACACCGGTGATCGAAGCAGGGCGAGTATTGTATCAGTCGATGGGCTGGCCTAGGCAGGAACCAGCGTAGGATCATAATATGCCCCGTTTGAGTGCAATCCTCTGGGCGTTCTTTTTGAGCGCCTTGTCTGCGGTGGCTGCCCCTGTTGATGGCGGTCGAGCGACGGTTGATCTGATCGCCGAACGCGACGCCGTTGTGCCGGGTGAAACATTCTTTGCTGCCTTTGATCTGGTTGTAGACCCCGATTGGCATGTCTATTGGCGCAATCCCGGCGATGCCGGCTTGCCACCGGAAGCCGATTGGGCACCTGCCAGTGCCGGCCTTGGTGGAGACTTTGTCTGGCCGATACCGCGTGAGCTGCCCGTGGTGGCTGGCCAGATCATGGACTATGGCTTTAGCGACCGCCTGGTTCTGCCATTCCCGGTTACCGTACCCGACGATGCGGCGAGCCTGATCGTTCTGGAAGGTGTTCTGCAATATTTGATTTGCAAGGAGATCTGCGTCCCCGAGGAGGTGGATTTCCGGCTGGCGCTGCCGGTGGGCGAAGAACAGCGCCCGAATGAAACAAATGGGGCTTTGATCGCGACCTGGATCGACAAGGCACCGACCCCCTTGGAGGGAGAGGTGTGTTTGACCCTTGGCGATGAGACCTGGACACTGAGCGCGTCTGCCGATGCGCTTTCGCAGGATCTGACCGCCTTGCGGTATTTCCCCTATGAAAACGAAATCAGTCATGCAGCTGATCAGGCACTTTCCCTTGGCGAAAGAGGGGCCTCGCTTACGCTGAAACCAGGGCTTGATCCGGAACTGCCGACTGAGATTGCGGGGGTCTTGGTGGCCACCCGGGCGGACGGCACGCGGCGGGGCTATCATTTTATATCTCAGGTGTGTGATCCGCTTCCGCAGACATTCGGGAAAGTTCCAGCGCCAGCGTCATTACCGGTATCGATCAACGTATTTTCAATAGGCTTGCTTGCTTTGCTTGGGGGGCTTGTCCTCAACCTCATGCCTTGTGTGTTGCCGGTCTTGTCCATCAAAGCCGTCGGCATGGTGCGGGCGAGCGCGAGCGGGAATACCCGCCATGTGCGGATCCATGGCTTGCTTTATACATTTGGTGTGGTGCTCTCATTCCTCGCGATTGCCGGAGCCTTTGTCGCCTTGCGTGCCGGCGGTGAGTTTCTAAGCATTGGCTTTCAGCTTCAATATCCGCCCGTTGTCGCGATGTTGGCCTTATTGATGTTCACAATTGGGCTGTGGTTGTTTGGACTGTTTGAGATCGGCGGCGGGGTTCAAAATGTCGGCGCGGAGCTCGCGGACAGGACCGGCTATTCCGGCGCATTTTTTACGGGCGTCTTGGCGGCGCTGGTGGGCGCGCCCTGTATTGGGCCGTTCCTGGGCGTTGCGCTTGGAGCTGTTATCACGCAACCGGCCGGGATCGTGTTCCTTGTGTTCAGTCTTGTTGGCTTCGGACTTGCCTTGCCGTTTTTGCTGCTCAGTTTTGTTCCGGGGCTTTCGGGTGTTTTGCCCAAGCCGGGCGCGTGGATGGAGCGCCTGAAACAGTTCTTTGCGTTCCCCATGTTCTTAACGGCAGTTTGGTTGCTTTCAGTTGTCGGCGAACAGGTGGGGCTTGGGGCTGTCATTTGGACATTGGCCGGCGCGGCGTTGATTGGGTTCGGGGCCTGGATGATCGGTCTGGGGCACGGCGCTTGGCGTTGGGCAGGGCTGGTATTCGGCGGACTTGCACTTCTTGCTGGCATTGGCCTGCCCTTGCGGGCGACGCTTGGCGATGCCGTGGCTGAGCCCGGTGCCGCGGTGTCGCTTGCTTCCGATACGGGCGTGCCCTGGTCACCCGAAAAAGTCCGCGAAACCCTGGAGCAGGGCCGCGGTGTCTTCGTCGATTTTACGGCCACATGGTGTGCGACCTGCCAGTTGAACAAGGTGACAACGCTCCGCAAGGCGGCTGTCCAAGAGGCCTTCGAAAATAAGAATGTGGTGTTCATGGTAGCCGATTTTACCAATCGGGACCCCGAAATTGCCGAAGAACTCAAACGCCGCAATCGACCCGGCGTGCCAATGTACCTATATTATCCGCCAGGGGTGCAGACCCCAAAAATTTTACCGCAGATCTTGAGCGAAACACTCATTCTGTCAGAGTTAAATGGAAACGCGTCACTCGACACGCGTTGAACACAGGAGCTTCCCCCATGTTCAATCGTAGAAATTTTGGCCTGGCCCTCGGCATGGCAACCGCCGTCGGACTGTCGGCTGGGGCACTTATCGCCTCGACCCAGACCGCCGCTGCGGACCCTGCTGCCTCAGTTGCAACGCCAGCGCCGGATTTTACCGCACTTACGGCAGCAGGCGAAACGGTGACACTCTCTGATTTTGCAGGTCAAACGGTTGTCCTCGAATGGACCAATCATGGATGCCCATTTGTTCAAAAGCACTACAATGAGGCTTATAAGAACATGCAGGGCCTCCAGGCGGACGCAACATCCGAGGATATGGTGTGGCTATCAGTCATTTCATCGGCCCCCGGCAAGCAAGGCCACGTTGATGCGGAAGAGGCAAACGCACTCACAACGTCGCGTGGGGCAGCGCCGTCGGCGGTTATCCTAGACGAAAGCGGTGATCTTGGCCGTCTCTATGGAGCAAAGACCACACCGCACATGTACATTATCGATGCAGACGGATTGCTCACCTATGCTGGTGCCATCGATTCCAATCGCTCGGCTGACCCGGATGATATCCCCGAAGCCACGAATTATGTGACAATGGCTCTTGCCAGCATGGCCGCCGGCGAAGCCGTCGACCCGGCGGTTACTGCGCCCTATGGCTGTTCGGTCAAATATTGAGGTTGCCTGCGTTTGCGGCATCGGTTTGCGCCTTGCCTTGTGATCTCGGTCCTCCCACGGACATGTTGCCATGACATATGCTGATCAAGCGGCTGTTATTACAGGCGGCGGTTCCGGCATCGGGGCGGCGCTCGGCAAATGCTTGGTTGAGCGGGGCGCATATGTGATCCTTGCCGATATCGATAGCGATGCTGCTAAGGGCGTCGCAGCCGACCTCGGGCCGAGGGCCCACGGTGTTCAATGCGATGTTTCGGATATGGCGGCCGTGGATGCCCTGGCGGAGGCCAGTTGGGTGCGCCATGGCAGAATTGACCTTGTCTTTGCAAATGCCGGTATCGGGCTGAACGCGCCGCTCTTAAAGGCAACGCTTGCACAATATGAAGCGACATTGGGCGTGAATCTGCGTGGGGTTTGGCTGACGGCTGCGGCATTTGCCCGGCATATGGTTCAGGATGGAGGTGGGGGCCATATTTGTCTAACGGGATCAGAGCATTCCCTCGGAATGCAGCACACCGGCAATGGCCTCTACACGGCCTCGAAACATGCGGTGCTTGGGCTTGGTGATGTCCTTCGCCATGAATTGGCAGGGCAGGTGAATGTCAGCGTTCTTTGCCCAGGATTGGTTCAGACAGGAATTGTCGATGGTTATCGCCATTTCGATGTGCCGCATCCGCCTGAAGACCGGCTTGCGGTCGGGCGCGCGGTGATGGCTGAAGGTCTGGATCCGGAAATTGTGGCACGCGAGACCTTGGCGGCCATGGCGCGTAAGGCGTTTCTGATCGTGACCCATCCAATGGCCCGAAAGGCTGCAGAGACACGCTGGCAGGAAATTGACACTGCCTTTGCGACCCAGCCGCCCCAAGACGGTAGCCGCGACGCCTATGAGGTAGATGAAGTCGTGGCGCGTGTGCTGGCGGCACGGGATTCCGGTTAAACGGCCGCTTTCAAGAATGCTTCCAAATTGCGTCTGTATCGGTTAGGGCGTGCGGCAGACCTGCCGAAAGATACACCAGAACGATATGACACAGTCCAATGCCCCACAAAAACAGTTGGCGCGATGCCCGCGCGGCTTTCCTGACAAACGTGAGGCCTTGATTCACGCAGAGCAGGACATGATCCAGCGTGTGACATCTGTTTATCGCCGATGGGGGTTTG
>JBCBAO010000134.1:0-7591 GCA_038532405.1 Pseudomonadota bacterium
GCAGGCGAAAACTCTGAGCTCCAAAAAAGGTGACTTCGCCTCAGGACAGCTTAGTGAGTTTCGCACTGCTCCTTTGCGGGTGCGCCCCAAAAGGGGAAGGGCCCTTTGCTGATCGTATAGTTCATTCCCGCTGCAATGGCGAAGCGACGGTTTGAATTGTCCGGTTTGTCTTTAATTCGCCCCGCGAGATAGCGATGCATGGCGCACCATGCCGGCTGGCTGTCTCTATTGAGGTCCAGGGCTGCCGCTGTGCCTGAAGGATAGCCGAGGGAAAAGTCAAATCCGAGCAAAACCCTGTCCCCGCGGCCATTCAACTTGGCGATCATATCGGAAATGAACTGCGCAGCCTTTATGCGGGTGTCAGGATTGACTGCCGTGAAGACCATACGAAACCGGGCGTCCTTTGCGAGGATACCGATCCATATCGAGTTGGGGCCGGTCGTTGGTTTGGTCGCGGCACTCCAATCCACCATGATATAAGCATCGAACAGCCGCGCCATTTGCGATTATTCCACTTCACTGTCTAGGCCAGTTTAACGAGCATTTTTCCGAGATTTTGCCCCTGGAAAAGCCCCATGAACGCCTCCGGTGCGCGTTCGATCCCTTCCATCACGGTCTCACGGAATTGTAGCTTGCCTCCTGGAATCCATTCCGACATGTCCTTAATGAATTGTGGCTGCACATGTCCGTAATTGCTGACAATGAAACCCTGTAGGAGGATGGACTTGCCAACGATCATGACCAGGTTGTTGGGCCCTGGTTGGGGGGTTTCGTTGTTATACTGGGAGATCATACCACAGAGCGCGAACCGCGCCCCTTGATTGGCCACGTTAATGGCGGCTTGGAGATGGTCACCGCCAACGTTTTCGAAATAGCAATCGATCCCATTCGGTGCAGCTGTCGCAAGTGCCTTCGTCAATTCATCAGGCCCGGCGACTGTTTTATAATCAACCACCTCATCAACCCCTATGGACTTCAGAAATTCGCCTTTTTCTGAACCGCCCGCGGAGCCGATAACACGGCACCCTTTGATCTTCGCAATTTGACAGACCGTTGCGCCAACTGCCCCAGCGGCCCCGGAAACAAAGACTGTTTCGCCTTCTTTAGGTTTGCAGATCTCCAAAAGGCCGGCATAGGCTGTGAGGCCCGGCATACCGACAACGCCCAGAAAAGCTGAATGGGGGATCGGCGTTTCCGGTAGTTTTTGAACCATTGCGGCCTGCGGTGCCGCTGTCCATGCTTCGCGCCAGCCCGCCATTGAACTTACCAGGTCTCCGACGGCGTAGTCTGGGTGTGCGGATGCAGTCACCCGGCCGACAGCTCCGCCCTGCATCGTTTCACCGATTTGAAAAGGCGGCACATAACTTTTTCGATCCATCATGCGACCGCGCATATAGGGGTCGACGGACATCCATTCGTTGCGGACCTGGATTTCACCATCTGCTGGTTCTGAGACTTCTACCGTCGTGACTTGAAAGTCTGCTGGCGCTGGTTCGCCGACTGGGCGACTGGCCAGTGACCATTCGCGGGATGAGAGCGTGCCCATGGGACTGTATCCTTCCAACTGTGTTTGGTTATTTTGGTACGCACAGCTATGGGAATGGGCGGGTCCTGGCAAGCACGTAAGAAATCGCAAACAAGTGTGATGGCGAGATCTGTGACATCCTGTTGCGGCATTCTTTTGCAAATGTGACACCGGCTGGGTAGCGTTAGTGTAGGGAAAATCAATGGTGCATCCATTGCGGGTCGGGCTCGTCGGCTCAGGTGTATTTGGAAGCTATCATGCCGGTAAAATCGCCGCGGCATCGGCTGTCCAGTTTATCGGTATATTCGATCCGGACAGTGCGCGTTGCGCCGCATTGGCATCAAAGCATGGCGTGCTGGTCTACCAATCGATAGAAACCCTCTTTGCTGCCTGCGATGCTGTTATCATTGCGACGCCAGCTGCGTCCCATAGCGCCCTGGTCGCGCAAGCCCTGGATGCCGGTTGCCATGTCCTTGTGGAAAAGCCGCTGGCTCTCAAGGCGCGCGAGGCCTTCGATCTGGCTGATCGTGCAGACCGTTTAGGTTTAGTTTTACAAGTCGGCCACCAGGAGCGCCTTGTTTGCCGTACCCTAGGGCTTTTTGATATTGACGAGCAGCCAAATGAATTGACAGCAATTCGTGCCGGTCCACCGCCATTGGACGGACGGGCCATGGATGTCAGTGTGATATGGGATTTGATGATTCATGACATCGATCTGGTCCATTGTCTCTTCGGTCAAAGCGTCCCGCTTGTATCGGCGAAAGGCACTGCAACGCTGGGCGACGCGATCGATCAGTCGGAAGCCACACTGGTCTCTGGCAAGCGGTCAATCCGTCTCATAGCGGACAGAACGGCGCAGGAGCGTCGGCGAGAATTGTCGCTGATCTATCCATCCGGCACGGTTACCGTCGATTTCCTTAGTCGAAACCTGATCAACACCACCCCGTTTTCATTGAATGGCGAGTTTGCCGAAGACCTGCCCGATCCACTCGGTGCTGCAGACGAGGCCTTTTTCGCCGCCTGCCAAGGCGATAGCCCTTGCCTTGTGCCTGGCCTAGAAGCAGCCCTTGCCGTTGCCACCGCCGAAAAACTGGAAACACTGGCCCTAAACTGAATGGGATCTTTTCGCTATGCCAGATACCGAACTGCAAACCACCGAGTTGATTTCCGTGTCCGACGACGCGCCGATTGCTTTCTTTGACTTGAAGGCGCAACAGGCCTCAATCCGTCCGGCGTTGGAGGCACGATGGACGCAAATCCTCGACCATGGCCGTTATATTGGCGGGCCGGAAGTTGCAGAGCTTGAAAAAAAACTCTGCGCATTTACCGGCGCGCGCGATGCTGTCGCTGTCGGGTCTGGTACGCAAGCTTTGGTGATGCCGATGATCGGTCTTGGCTACGGATATGGCGATGCCGTCTTCATTCCCGGTTTTACTTATAATGCCACCGCGAATGCTGTGCTCCTCGCCGGCGCAACCCCGGTCTTTGTTGATATCGATCCTGCGACGTTCAATATCTGCCCCGAAGACTTGGAACGCCGCGTAAAGCAGGTGGCGGCACAACGCAATTTGCGCCCAAGGGCCGTTATGCCAGTCGATTTATATGGAGCTCCTGCCGACTATGTTGGCATCGGCGACGTTGCAGATCGATATGGCCTACAAATCATCGCCGATGCTGCCCAGTCATTCGGCGGGCAGAGCGGCGATGCCAGGGTTGGGGCGCTCGCCACAATCACGGCGACAAGCTTCTACCCAACCAAGACCCTAGGGGGCTATGGTGATGGCGGCGCGGTTCTGACCACCGATGAGGGTATCGGAGAAATGCTGCGGTCGATTCGTTGGCATGGGACCGGCGACGATCGGAAGAACTCTATTCGCGTTGGGCTAAACGGACGCTGTGATTCGATTCAGTGCGCCGTTGTCTCTGAGAAACTTGAAATCTTCGAAATCGAGCGTACGCGCCGCCGGGCCATCGATGCGATGTATCGCGAGCGGCTGGCGGGAACGGTCATTTGCCAAGCAAGTGCTGCTAATACTGAAAGCGCTTTTGGACTGTTTACGGTTCGCGTAGAGGGGCGCGATAGGGTGCGTGCGGCGCTTGGTGAAGCGGGCATCCCCACGTCAATCTATTATGATATGCCGCTGCATAGAATGCCGGCATTCGAACATTTCGCGCCCCCCGGTGGGTTGCCAGAGTGCGAGCGGGCGTCGCGCGAGGTGCTTTCGCTACCCATGCACCCCTATTTGTCGAACAACCAGGTGGAACGTATTTGCGATACACTTTTAAGGACTGTACGCGGCTAGCTTTCGCTCCTATTTGGTCCTTATGAGCGATCAACTGAAAATTTTAGCGGCTCAGCTGAACCCGGTCGTTGGCGACGTGTCAGGCAATCTTGAGCTTGCGCGGCAAGCCCACTCTGCGGCGGTAAATCAAGGTGCAGATCTCGTTGTCTTGAGCGAGTTTTTCCTACTTGGATATTCGGCTGAGGACCTTGTTTTAAAGCAAAGCGCGGTTGACCACTGCATGGCGGCCATTACGGAATTGGCGTTCGACACAAAAGATGGACCAGGCATCGTCATTGGTACCCCATGGACCGTTGATGGAAAGCGCTTCAATTCGGCAGTTTTGCTCGCCGATGGAGCAGTTTCCGCGCGCTACGATAAACGTCATTTGCCGAATTATGGTGTGTTTGATGAGAAGCGCCTCTTCGATGAAGGGCAGGGGCCGCATCAATCCTATCGCTTCAGGGGTATAAATCTTGGCCTGGCCATTTGCGAGGACCTTTGGTTTGAGGATGTGCCCCACGCGATCAAGGCCGCCGGTGCCGAGCTTCTGATTGCGCCGAATGCCTCCCCCTGGCGGCGTTCTATCCAGGAGGAGCGCGCCGGAGCGTTTGATCGATGGGCTGTCCTCGATTTGCCCTATCTGTTTGTAAATCAGGTTGGGGGGCAGGATGAACTTGTTTTCGATGGGGCGTCCTATGCAACCAATTCCACGCATTGCGCGCGGTGTGGGCTGGTGGGGCAGTTCGAAACCGGTACGGCATTGGTTGTCTTCGACAAGGCCCGCGGCGAATTTATCGACCTTGGCAAGGGCTGTACGCCCGACAGTGCAGGCTGGGAAGCCGAATACCGCGCCGCAGTGATGGGCCTCGGTGATTACGTCAACAAAAACGGATTTCCCGGTGTTGTTCTTGGCATGTCGGGCGGTATTGACAGCGCCTTGACCGCGACGATCGCCGTGGACGCGCTTGGTTCGGACCGTGTCTGGTGCGTTATGCTGCCGTCCAAATATACAAGCCAGGACAGCCTGGAAGATGCAGAGGCATGCGCGCGGGCGCTGGGTGTTCGATACGATACAATAACTATCGCCCCAGGCGTGGACGCGCTTGATACCATGTTGGCGGACCAATTTTCCGAAACCCAGCCTGACACGACCGAAGAGAACATTCAGTCTCGCTTGCGCGCTGTTACCCTTATGGCCCTATCGAACAAGTTCGGGCACATGGTGGTCACCACGGGCAACAAGTCTGAAATGGCCGTTGGCTATGCAACGCTTTATGGCGATATGTGCGGCGGGTATAACGCCCTGAAGGATTTCTACAAAACCGAGGTGTTTGAGCTTGCCAAATGGCGGAACACGGCTGTTCCCAAGGGCGGACTTGGCCCAACCGGCACGGTGATCCCGGTACGAATCATCACCAAACCACCTAGCGCTGAACTGCGGGACGACCAGAGGGATGAGGACTCTCTGCCCCCCTACGAGGTGCTGGATGACATTCTCCGAAACCTGGTGGATGAAGAGGCGGATATTGATGTCCTATTGGCCCGCGGCCATGACGAGGGAACGGTTCGCCGGATTGAGCACTTGCTTTACATTGCCGAGTATAAGCGCCGACAGGCCCCGCCGGGTGTTAAAGTGGGGGGCAAGAATTTTGGCCGCGACCGGCGCTATCCAATTACCAACAGGTTTCGGGACGATTAGGGGGTGAGGTCCGACGAAACGCCGTATCCTTGGATTTCCGCTTCTTCGATTCCTTCCGTTTCCAAAGCATCTTTCAAAGTTAGCCAGACTTGGTTTCCGTTGGTACAGTTCGTGCGCAGCCAAAGATCGTCCTCGGCATTCGATTGCTCGAAGACCGTGTCCCGAGGCAATTCGTTTTCGAGGGTTTGATATTCTTCGCCGTTATGCTCCATCAGGAAAAAACCCTCGGCAACGTAGCGAAGATAGCCAATGGACCCACCGGGTGTGATCTCCAGTGATACCGGCTGTGGAACCAACCTTTGATCTGCTTCCGGAATGGCCATGATGTTTCCACCGCTCGGGAAGGTCACCTTTGTGATTTTAGAAGCGGTATAAAACTCGAGCGCGTCTGCCTCCGCGCGAGCCTGATTCCATTGTTGATAAACAGCGTTCCGCGCCAGGGGGCAATCTTGGTCTAAGGGAGCGTCCATCGCCATGGCCTCGCGCCCCATAACGACGACCCCATCGGCAAGTACAGCAAAGCCGGGCGGGTACTCTCCTGGCCAACCATAGGAGATATACCAAGTGTCGTCATATCCCATGAACGGGTCCAGGATCTGGCTTGCGCTGTCGGCTGGTCGATCAATCGGGTTCACCGTTGCAACCTCTATTTCGGCCGGGAGCTGCGCCGGTTCGCTGATCTCTGTATCCTGTGGCGTTGTGTCCGTGCCACACGCGCAACAGAATAGCGTTGCGGCCCAGAGGTGATGTTTCATTTTATGTGCCCCTTTGAATCGTTTTGATCTGCAGCTGGTAGCATAATCTTGGCAAAACCCGGTTGTTCCTGTGGGCGATTTCATGTCCATGGGACAGCAGCAAGTGGAGATGCGTTTATGGCAAGCGATGGAAACACCCCCTTGAAGATCATACAATGGGCGACCGGTGCCCAGGGCACCGAATCGATCCGGGCCATCCTGGATACGCCAGACTACGACCTTGTGGGCTGCAAATGCTACTACACGCAAAAAGAGGGCGCGGACGCCGCCGAGCTTGCCGGTCGCCACGCTTGCGGCGTGAAAGCGACGACTGATTTTGAAACCATCCTTTCCATGGAAGCGGACTGTGTGGCCTATATGCCTCGCAACACATCGCTGGATGAGGTTTGCGCTCTGCTCGAAAGCGGTAAAAATGTGGTCACAACGGCGTTTCTTTTCTATCCGAAAGCCATGCGGCCAGCAGACCTGGCACGGCTTGAGGCGGCTTGTGAGAAGGGCCAATCGACCATTCATGGGGCGGGTCTGAACCCTGGCTGGATTTCCGCCGTATTGCCGCTGACCATGTCCGGCATGTCCCGACGTGTGGACCATATTCGTTTGCAGGAGCGTGCTGATTGGTCGTTTTACGAATCCACCCATATCACGTTCGATAATATGTGTTTTGGCGGTCCGCTTGACCAGGTTTCGGAAGATGCCAACGACTTCATTCGGTTCAACTCCGGCATCTTTAAGGAGATGATTTGGCTGCTCGGCGAGCGATTGAATGCCGGGCTGGAAGACGTGACGGCCGAGGTGGAGGTGCTGCCCGCGCCCCGCGACGCTTTGATCTTCGAGCGAGAGCTGAAGGCCGGCACAGTCGGGGCACAGCGCTGGCTCTGGTCGGGCAAACGCGGTGGAAAATCCTTGATCGAGATCGAGACCTACTGGACCGTTGGCGGCGCTTATCCGGACCATTGGCCAAATCCGGATATGGGGTGGACGATGACCCTTGAAGGTGAACCAAGTTTGAGAACGCATTTTCTTTCTCTGGCCAGTTTTGCGCGGGATGTGCCGTTTCCGGAACATGTGCGTGCGGCTTCGGTTGCTACGGCCATGCATGCCTTAAATGCTGTTCCTGCCGTTGTTGCTGCGCCGCCTGGTATCGCCACCATGGCTGACTTACCGATTGTCTCCAGCGTGATCGGCTTTGGGAATGTGCCCGCCGGGGGGTAGAGAAGTATGTTTGTTTGTCCCCGGTCTGCTTCGCAGCCCATGGGACGTGGCTTCGCCAGCTGATGGCTCATTCATTTGCGCCGTGGGTTTGGGGCTGGGTCCCGGGTCTGCGCTG
>JBCBAO010000135.1:0-7579 GCA_038532405.1 Pseudomonadota bacterium
GCTTGCCTGCCCGCCAATTTGTCCAGGATGGCGAGGTCTGGCGCGAACGCGTGGTCGGCCTCGACACGTCAGGTAACCTCGCCTTCGGCCTTGATGCATCTGAGGCCGATCCGACGACACTTCCCCCTGCACCCAGCGGAGCCGGCGGAGCCATGGCAGAGGTCCAGTCAGGCCTTGGTGGTCTGGTGGAAACCCTCAGCGCCCGCGCGGCGAAGGGAGAGGCCTTCCGGGCCTTGTTCATAGACTATGGTCCGGCCGGCGGCACTCCGGGGGACACTTTGCGCGCCTACTGCAATGGCGAGCAGGTCCACCCCCTGGCCGCGCCAGGCGAAACTGATCTTACCGTGGATGTTGACTTCGCCCGCCTCGCCCGCTTGGCGGCGGCAGGTGGCCTCGATGTTGCCGGTCCCACCCCCCAAGGGCAGTTCCTTGGCGCACTTGGCCTGCAGACCCGCCTCGATCATCTCGTGAAGGCAAGCCCAGCAGATGCGGAGGCCCTCTTTGCGGGCGCGCAAAAACTAGTCGACCCGTCGGAGATGGGCACGCGGTTCAGAGCAATTTGCCTATCGTCACAAGGCCTCGGCCAACCGGCGGGCTTTTAGAGCCGCATTCCGGCCCGGCTTATTTCAGTTGGATCAGCTGGATAAGATTGCCGCACGTATCATTGAAGATCGCCATGATCGCCATCCCAACATCGGTGGGCTGTTGCTTGATCTCAACGCCCTTGTCCGCGAGCCTTGCGATCTCGGCTTCGACATCATCCACCTGGAAAGCCGTGAAAGGAATGCCATCGGCCATGAGGGCGCTTTGAAACGCCTTGAATGCCGGGTGCGCATTCGGTTCCAATGCGAGCTCAACGCCATCTGGTTCTTCTGGCGAGACAAGGGTCAGCCATCGATGTTCCCCCATGGGAATGTCGTGTTTCACCTGAAACCCCAACACATCTGTGTAGAAACTGTGGGCCTTCGCCTGATCATCTACACCAACACTTTTAACATACATTTTCATCGCGCTTCTCCAAAACAAGGACGCGCAGCCCCGCGCTCCAAATCCAACTTAGCAATACAAAAGACAAACAGAAAGCGCTGCAATCAAAGCCCATTGCCCCGCTACCTCTCACAAGCTCTCAGGCATCCATCATAGCAATAAGCTCCGAGACCGGGCGAACACGGGCCCCTCGCTCCGCCAATAGCTCGTTTCGGTATCGGATCATGTCCGCCGCAGAGGCATCCTCTGTCGACCATGTGCTATGGGCGTCCTCACCGATATACACCTTCATCCCGCGCTTGAGCGCATCTAACGATGTATTGGAAATGCAATGCTCGCTTTGCAAACCACACACAATGACGGCATCGACGTCCCCATCGTCTAGAAGGTTGGCCAGCCGTGTCTGTTCGAAAGCGCTGGAGCCAGTTTTTTCAAGAATGTGCTCGCTGTTAAGCGGGGCAAGTAAGGGATGGATCGGCCAAGCGTCGGTCCCCTTAACAAGAAGCCCCTCTTCAGCGCTGTGTTGAACAAATATCACTGGGAGGCCGGCCTTCCGCGCCGCCTCTATCAATTGCGCGCAACGTTCGACCAGCCGATCGCTCCTATAAATCGCAGGGATACGCACCCCATCGAATGCACCGACTTGCACGTCAATCACAAGAAGAGCTGCCGTATCCATCAATCGAAAGCTTTACCGATACGTCCCGTCAATGAAGGGCCGTCAGTGAGCGGCAGGTTTTTCGCGCCTTTAAATCGCACAAACCTCTTAACTGCCATCGCGCGCCCCAAAACAGCGAAGCTCCCTAAAAACCCAATCCGCCTGATTGTTATTAAACCGTCGCTTCGCTCATCTGGCAAACCGATAGAAGCTCGAATATCGCCTTTACAATTAGGTCCCAATGACGACGCAGAACCCGCTCACTGGCTTTGCAGGCTGTGATCCGGTTCAATCAGCCCGGCGCGCCAATAGGACGAAATATAGGCCATCGACTTTTCCGTTTTCAGCTCCCGCAAAAAGTACCGGCGCAAATCGGCCACCATCGAAAATTCCCCGGCGACAAAAATGCTGGTCGTCTGATCGGGCTCGGGCAGGCCCCGAATGGCCTGGAGCATCTCGTCAGCAGGTGCCTTGGGATCTGTTTTGACAATCCAGTTAACATCGACGCCGTCGGGCACGTTAAGCGGCTGGCGATCCCCATCGCTTGGAATTTCCACATATACGGACACGTCAATGCCGGCATCGAGGGTTTCAAGCCCGGCCGCCAGCGCTGGAAAACCGGTTAAATCGGCCGCTGCGACAATCCGGGTTGCGCTTTCGGTGATCAGTTTGGGCGCACCGCAAATTGAAATGACAATGCCGTCTCCCGGCCGGGTGCGCTGCGCCCACGGGCCAACGCGGCCAAGGTCGCCATGCACCACGATATCGACATCAAGCTCACCGATAGCCGGGCGAACATTCCGGATCGTATAGGTGCGCATTTCCGATTTGTAGTTCTGCTGCGCAACATACTTTATAAAGTCGCCCACCGATTGATCTTTCGTCGGCACGACAAGTTTAAAATGTGCGCCCGCAACCGTATCGGAAAAACCCCGAATGAGTTCACTTTTAAGCGTTATACGGATCATATGTGGGGTTAGCGGTTTTACCGCCTCAACCCGCGCCGGCGCGAAACGGATACCCGTTTCGACCTCCAGAAGATCTTCAAACATACAAACTCCACGAGGTGAATATCCGGCCAATCATGTCAGTGCGACGTCAATCTGGTGCGCCGCGTGGCCGTTGACCCATACAGCACAAGCAGCGGCAAAAGGGTCAGCGGAATCGCGGCGAAAAATGAGGGCAGATATCCCCGCGTATCAATGATATGGCCGACCAGGGGCTCAAGGAAGCTCGCCAACAGCAAGTAAATCGCGATCTGTGCGGAAAAATCAAAACCGGGTATTTCAGGCCGCGTCCGATCCATCGCCGCTCGAAACATAACAACATCGGTGATTGCGATGGCCACCCAGATAACAATGATGCCATAGCGAATTTCCGCCGGGAACACAGCCGCAATAAACGTCACCAAAATCAGGATCGGCAGGTTCAGACCACCAACGAGGTAGATCGCCTTTCTAAGCGGCAGATTGCGCAGCAACGGGCCGAATATGGCGGTCGCCCCGCCCCCTGCACACATCGCCAGCAGGCCGAACCAGATGGCAATTTCCTCAATTGCCATCTCCTGATCAACCATCATTAATCGGATCGGGATAAATGTCAGAACCAGCGGCAAACGCATCGTCGCCAGAACCGCAAGCCAACCGATGATCCGATCCTGGGTGAAAAATCTGAAGGCACTGAGAAAATCAATTTCAGCCACACCATCCGGCCGGTCCGGTTCGCTGACGAGGGATAGCGTCAGCAATGGCAGCGCGAATAGCCCCGCCTGAATAAGAAGTGCAATTGTCCAACCGATCGTGCCGTACAAATAAAGAAAACCGAAACCGCCGATAATGGCACCGGCATAAAGGCCGCCATTCTGGAATGTGCTGCCCATGGTTCGCTCTTCGTCCCGCATCAGGGAGATCGCAAGCGCATCAACGGCGACATCTTGTGTGCTGATGGCGAGCGAGGCTGTCAGAAGCGCAACAAAGAGAAGCGTTAAATGCCCGTCCGGCCCAATAAAGGCGAGCGCGACAATGGCAAGAATGTGCAGCGCCGAGAGGCCTATGATCCAGGACTTGTAACGTTCACGTCCCAGTCGAAACCGATCGATCAGTGGGGCCCAGAGAAACTTGAAAACATAGGGCAACGCCGCCAGCGCCAAAAAGCCAATCTGCGCCGCAGAATAGCCTTCCTGGCGCAGGATGATCGGCAGCGCCATATTGGCAAACGAAAACGGTATAAACTGGGCCGTATAAAGACACCCTATAACCGCAAGAATCCGCCAGCGCATACGTCTTTCAACCTGGGGAGAAGGGATATCAGATGTCATTCAGATTTAGCATCACACACGCCCCCGCCGGGCAGCCGCCACCCCACGGGCGGTGAGGGGCTGCTGGCAGACCTAAAATTCTCCGGATATGGAGAACAACACCGTGCGCGGCTGGGCCAGCACAAGGAAGTTGGCACCGGGGAAGCCACCACTCGATTCAAAGAAATCATTGTCCACAACATTCTCAACCCGCAGGCGCATAACGATATCTTTGCTCGCGACGTTTGCGGCATAGCTGAGGCCAAGATCCAGCCTTGTAAAGCTCTCAATCTCATTGAGGTTGGCATTGTCAATGAACTGGCTCGTTGAATAAATAACGCGGCCATCAAGGCTGAGCCCTGGAACCACAGGCAAATCGTAGCGCGCGTTCAACGTTGCCCGAAAATCGGGAACACCAATGGGTGTATTGCCTTCATTGATGTCCTCCTGGGTTTCGCTGAGGTCGGCATCCAGGAATGTCAGGCCCCCGATAAGGCTAAGGCCTTCAATCGGTTCGCCATAGGCGACAAGCTCAATGCCACGCGTGCGCTGTTCACCGTCATCGGTCAGCTCCCCTTCCTGGAACGTACCGCCCATGCCATCGTCAACATCGACGATATTGGTGACAATCGTATTGGCTTGATCAACCTGGTAAAAACTGAGCGTTGCCCCATAGGAGTCGTTGCCATATTTGAGGCCAACCTCGAACTGGTCCCCTCGGAAGGGATCCAAAATTTCCCCCTCATTGGTGAATACCGGCCCGAAAAAGCCTGTCTGAACGACCTGACCTGGCTGGAGATTCTGCGCGTAATTTCCAAATACTGAGAAGGTCTCAATCGGCTTTGCAACAAAGCCGACCGCCGGCGTAAAGGCGTCCTCATTGAACTCCGAAAAGGTCGAACCGTCGAATGCGCTAAAGCTGTCCGTTTGAAGGTTCTGATATCGCACGCCGGCCGTTACCAATAATCTATCGTCAAAAAAGGATGCAGTGTCCGCAATCGCGACGGACAGGTTCCGGATAAACTGTGTCGTCAAAGGATCGTCGAAATCCCCAAAAGGAAATGCGCCGGGTGCATCTATGGCTGGCAGAACCGGCTCGATGATCCCAGGGAACAGGTCTCCGGTAATCGCCGTCCCCCCAAAGACGAACGCATTCTCAATATCCTGGCTGACGGCGGACCCCGACACAATCAAGGTGTGGCCGACTGCGCCCGTATCCACATTCGCCCGGACGCCGACATCACCGGACAAAACCCTGTCATTGCGCGTATTGTCAAAGCGGGTCGCCGTGAACGGCGCAATAAGGTCGTCCACGCTGACCGCCGGATCAAGCACGAGCGTGCTCGGATCATCGACAATTGTTGGCGTCGCGAGGACATTGTCCTCATCGCCCCGCCGGCCGCCAAATGCTGCCCATGCGGTTATATTGTCGGTGAAATCAAACTCTCCGCGGAAGGCACCGAAAAACTGCTCATCATCGGCAAAGGTGCCATCCACCGCAAAATTATCGCTGGCATCCGGTATAGGCGGCGGCGCGCCGGCTGGGTTCACCTGCGGGCGGGGATTGTCCAGCTGGTTGTTCTGATAACCGAGGTCGAGGGAGAATCTGGCACGGTCCGTTTCATATGTGGCCCCGAGGGAGACAACCGTCAGCTCTCGGTTCTGGTCGTCCACAGCCGTATCACCATTGCGATGGACGAGGTTAAAGCGAACGCCAAACTGATCATTGCTGCCAAATGTTCGTCCGATATCGGCGCTGCCAATAAATTCGGTGCCCGACCGGAGGCCAAGCGTAAACCGGTTGAGATCGTCCGCGCCTGCACGTTTGGGAACGATGTTCACAAGCCCGCCAGCCCCACTGGTGCCCGGCGCAGCACCGCTCACGAATGCATTGGCCCCACGGACCACTTCCAATCGTTCAATCAGTTCTGCAGCGACGAACTGGCGCGGCAAAACACCGAATAGGCCATTATAGCTGAAATCGTCGGAAAACACGTTGAAGCCGCGAATGAAATAGACTTCCTGGAAATTGGAGAAGCCCTGCGCGATCTGGACCGTCGGGTCATTACGCACCAGATCCGTGACCGAGATCGCCTGCTGCTCACGCGCCAGTTCTTCAGTAAACGCCGTCGTGGAGAAGGGCGAGTCGAGATAGTCGAGATTGCCGAGCAAGCCATTTCTGGCAGATTGCGCCACATCACCACCAGCATAGGTCCCACCAAGGTCAACCTGGGATCCGACAATAACGATCTCATCGAGCACTCTGGCATCGTCTTCGTCGGTCTGGGCGATCGCGCTGGTAGACATAGCCGCCGCGACGGCCAAAATTGAGCTGAAAAGCAACAGCCTTTCCGGTTGGATTTTCATGTCGATATACCCCTAAGCAATGTTAACATATGCGAATAACTCGCATTTGCAAAAAATGCTCGTGGCAAAGCGTCAAAAACTATCGCAATCGGGCCAAATTTAGGGGGTCAGCGCTCCATCGCGCTCGGAAAAGATGAGCCAAACCGAAATCATGCAAGCAAGGCTAGACCTGCTTCGAACGATACGTCTTGGGAGACACACCAAACGTCTTTCGAAAAATGGCACTAAAGGCGCTGGGGCTATTATAGCCCACATCATAGGCGACATCGGTCACCGCGCGCCCGCTCTCCAGCAAGGAAAGCCCTTCGAGCAGCCTTGCCTGCTGGCACCAGGCCGATAAGCCCATGCCGGTCTCCATTCGGAAAGACCGCGTCAATGTCCGCTTGCTCATACCGGCAAAGACAGCCCACTCTTCCAGGGTATTTTTGCTGGACGGCGTTTTTTTGATTTCATCGCATATGGACAGCAGTCTTTTGTCCGATGGCAAAGGTATCTTGAACGGGGCGGTTGGCATATCCGCGATCTCATCGATAATGAGTTGGGAAATTCGTTTTTCCCGGCTGGCATTTCTGCTGTCGGCTGAGAACGTCACGGCCTCCAATATCAAGGCGCGGAGAAAGTCTGAAATTTCGAGGATCTTGCACTCCAGGGACTGCGGCACAGACTCAGGCGTGAAATAAAGCGTCCTTAGCGATACGGCGCTCCGGCACGCCACTTTGTGGGGAACATTGCTGGGGATCCATAGTGCTCGTCCTGGCGGAATAAAAAAGCTCGCGCCGGGAACATCCGTGGCCATGATACCCCTGGACGCAAATAGCAGTTGCGCCCGGTCGTGGCTGTGAACCGGATGAATGAAGCCAGCAGCATATTCAACCGAAGCGCCAACCATTGGCTGATCAAGATAGAGCTCTTCGACCATGTTCCTAAGTAGTTCGCCTTCGACGGTTTAGATCGGCAGTTTATACCTGATATATGTAGATATTTATACGGCACGCCAACGCATCCCATACTGTATAAAAGACAGTCCACCCCCCTTTGTCATCCCGGACGCCGAAGGCGATCCGGGACCCAGCGCGCTGCTTCCACGCCCGCGGGGTGGACCTGAAAGTCAGAGCAGCAAATTTCAATCGCTTAAAATATACTCATACCGCGGAGAGCCATTATAAACCAAAGAGCCAATTTTTTTTGTCCGCTATTGGTCAAGGGTAGACCAAGCGTCAGTGTCTGTTATGGGGGCGATTTTAGGACTCTGGATAGTGTCTTTTCCTCAA
>JBCBAO010000136.1:0-7575 GCA_038532405.1 Pseudomonadota bacterium
TTCATAAAGGTTGAGAGGCCATCCAGCTCCTGGGGGAATTCAAGCTGTCCACCACCGATGCGGACGGAGATGCGGATGACGCCGTCTTCAAAGTCCGTCGGTTTCAGATTGAGGCGTACCTTGTTTTCGAAGATGAGGGTGCGGATATTGAGGTCATCAATCCGCTCATCTGAAACGACAGTGCCGGGCGGGCCGAAATCGGTATAGGCAAAGCCAGCATTGCCAGTGTCTTCCAGGGGCGCGACGGGGGTTGCAGCGCTTGCGGCATAGGCTTCAAGGGTTTGGGCCTCAGCATCGGGTATGACGGTGTTGTTCGAGAGGTGGATCAAGGGGCCGCCTGCGTCGGCCCACTGTGCCTTGAAGGCGGCGTGGACCATGTCCGGCGTGATCTCATCTGCATAGGACTCAAACCGTTCGAGGCTGGACGCGGGTGTGGTGAAGACGTCGTTTTCATTTATGGCGTTGGCGAGGCTGTTGGCGAGGCCGGTGCTTTTTCGCGTTGCGGCGCGTTCGGCGGCGGTTTTCAGGCCGGTGCGCAGATTGGCGATTTGTTCTTTCAGCTCAGCTTCGGAGAAGCCATGGTCGATCGCGCGCCGCAATTCCTGTTCGCCGATTGCGAGGGCCGCCTGCCAGTTCTCCGGCGTTGTGGTGACGTCGATGCTCGCAATTTCCAAAATGTCGAAATAGTTTGCCTGCCCGGCCCCTGCATTCAGAAAGACCGCGTCCGGGGCCCGTGAGAGGGATGCAAAGCGCCGACTGACAATACCATTCCCTAAGGTGCGCAGAAGGCTGGCGCGGCGATTGGCAAGGGTGTCCGGCTTTGGCTCAGCGGGTTTGACGGCATTGATGGTGACGAAGGTTGGAACATCCGGATCGTGGAAGAAGGCCGCTTCAAGGGGGCGGCTCGGGTTGACCGTGCCGATAACGGGCGGGGTGCCCGGGGCTCCAACGCCCTGCCAGTCACCAAAGGCGGCGTCAATCCGGCCGGCCATATCGGCGGCATCGAAGTCACCGACGGCCACAAGGGTCGTGCTTTCCGGCCGATAGGCTGCTTCATAGATGTCCCGAAAGCGTTCCGGCGGTGCCGTCGCGATGACCTCCAGGTCGCCAATCGGTAGCCGTTTGGCGAGGGTGGTGTCTGGCGCGAGAAAGCCGATCAGGTCGACGAAGCGGCGCAGGCCAAAGGAGTTTCTGAGGCGCTCCTCCGACGCGATGATCCCGCGTTCCTTGTCGATCGCCTCGGCGTCGAGGGTGAGATTGCTTGCCGTTTCCCGCATCAGGAACAGGCCTGTCTCGATCAACTCGTCATCGACGGAGGGCAGGTCGAGTTGGTACTGGATCTGATCAAAGCTCGTAAAGGCATTGGTATCGGGCCCGAAGGCGAGGCCGAACCGCTCCAGGATCTTGATCATCTCGCCTTCCGGAACATTCGTGGAGCCATTGAAAGCCATATGTTCCAGAAAGTGCGACAGGCCGCGCTGGTCCTCGCTTTCGCTTAGGGAGCCAGCATCAATGCGCATGCGCAGGGCCGCTGTTTCCGTCGGCGTATCGTTTTCCATGATGATGTAGCGCATGCCATTGTCGAGCTGGCCATAGATGACCGCCGGGTCGGGGGCGAGGTCGCTGGCATCATGGGGCCAGACGGAATTGGCGAGCGCTGTTTCGGAGGCCGCGCTTGCAGCCGCGGGTGGGCCTTGATCTCCGCAGGCGGCGAGCGCGCCGAGCGATAGGGCGAGCGCCCAGGAGGACACGAGGCGGCGAACGATCATGGGGAAACTCCGAACATTGTTCGGCGGGACCATATCGTGCGTTGCGGGGAGGGCAAATGACGAAAGCTTGCGCGGCGGATGTGCCCTGGTCTTGCAATACGCCTGCACCGGCGCGATATACCCATCAAGGAGGCTGGCGGCGGACGAGGTCCTCGCCAACCGGGTCAGGTCCGGAAGGAAGCAGCCCTAACGAGTTTCGCCACGGGTCGTTCGCCAGTCTCCGCTTGTCTCCTGTCAATCCGGTTTCGACCAGCGCGCATATAGCGCCGTTGGCAAAAGCCTCTCCGAGGCCTTTTGGGGAAGGGCCATTTCGCCCGTCTCCAGAATACCGCCGAGCCCGGTGAGCCGGTCAGCGACGGTTTGGGCCACGGCAAGGTAGGACAGGCGGATGGCATAGGCGGTAACGATGATGAACACTGGGTCTGGTGTGAGGAGGGCGCGGACGCCATCAATGAGGGCGGGAAAGTCCTCCTCGAAGCGCCAGGTTTCATTTTTCGGGCCGCGACCGAATTTTGGCGGGTCGAGCACGATGCCGTCATAGGTGTTGCCGCGGCGCTGCTCCCGGGCGACGAATTTCATGGCATCGTCCGTGATCCAGCGGATGGGCCTGTCTTCAAGGCCGGACAGGGCCTGGTTCTCCTTGCCGTATCCATTTGATTTCGGGCTCGCATCGAGGTGGACAACCTCTGCACCGGCGGCGGCGCAGGCGAGGGACATCATACCGGTATAGCCAAACAGGTTCAGCACTTTGATGGGGCGGTTTGCAGCGCGAATACGCTCTGCGGCGAAGCGCCAGTGAACCGAGTGTTCCTGGAAAATACCGAGGTGGCGGAACGGGGTTCGCCGGACTTTGAAGGTCAGCCCGTCCCATTGCATTGGCCAGACGTCCGGCGTGCCTGGGCGCAAGATCTGCCATTTGCCGCGGTCATCTTCGCCGGCTTTGGCATCGAACCGCGCATCGGCTTGCCAGCTGTCGGTCGGCCGAGAGGGGGTCCAGAAGGCTTGCGGGTCTGGCCGGATGACGGTTTGCGCGCCGAACTTTTCATGCTTCAGACCATGGCCGGAATCGAGGAGGGCATAGCTAGCCCAATCATCGGCGACGAGCAGGCGGGTATTGGTTTTCATGCTGACCTCATGCCTCTCGCGCGCCGGGATAGCCCTGTTGCCGCCAGGCCTCGTAAGACATGATTGCCGTGGCCTGGGCAAGGTTCAGACTGTCTGCGCCGCCGCGCATAGGGATCAGGGCGAGGTGATCGCAGGCTGCTTCCAGGTCACCAGGTAGGCCGGATTGCTCGTTTCCCATGAGGATGACCGCCCGCTCGCCGAAGGGAATACCGGTGTGGCCTGCCGTGCCATTTACGCTTGCCGCCGTGAGGGTGGCTGTTTCGCCTGCGCGCCAGGCATTGAACGCCTCGAAGCTTGCCGTAGCGAAGGGGATGTCGAAGATCGAGCCCATGGAGGCGCGCACGGCCTCTACGCTGTAGGGATCGCAGCATGTGCCGATGAGGATCACCCCGGCAAGCCCGGCGCAATCTGCGGTCCGTAGAATGGTGCCAAGATTGCCAGGGTCGCGGACCTCGTAGAGACCGATCCATATGGCTTGCTGGCTGGATGTTGAAAGATCCGCAAGGGTGCGCTGGCGTTGGCGGAATGCGCCGAGGACCATGCCTGGATTATCCTTGCGGGTGATCTGACCCATGATCCGTTCGGGGACTTCGACAAGGCGTGCGCCTGTCTTGGCGGCGGTTTGCACAAGGTCCTGCGTGCCGGGCCGGTCGAGGCCGGGGGTAGAGACGATGATGGTGTCGGCCTGCCATCCGTTTTGTAAGCCTTGCTGCACAAGTCGCCCCCCTTCGGCCATAAAAAGGCCTGTCTCTGCACGGACCTTCTTCCGGTCGAGGCCTCTCAGGGTCTTGATCAATGGATTTGAGGTGCTTGTGATTTTTGTGAAAATTTGTGTCAATGACGGTGACCCGGCCTGCAAGCCCGCCTTGCGCGGGGAAGTGAGTTCATGCATGGCTAAAGCACAGGCATCGCCTTAAGGGAAAGGCATGGTAGGACGTTTTGTAGATTGGATCATCGCTGTAATTGCCCTTGCCGGCTTAACCGGAACCGTCTGGTGGTCGGTTTATGGCAGCCCAAACAGCGCCCACGCCCTGGAAGCTGACCTTCAGACAAAGGCGGAAACCGCACTTGCGGCGGCCGGTCATGGTTGGGCGAAGGTGGTTGTTTCCGGCCAAACAGCGACGATTTCTGGCCAGTCCCCCTCCCATGATACGCTCCAGGCAGCCCTGGAAACCGTTTTGCAGTCTGCCGGTGATGGCGGCTTTATATTTGGTGGCATTACAGCCGTTAGCGACGCTGTGGAGGCTGCGCCGCCGATTTCCCCTTATATCTGGTCTGCCAAGAAAATGGCCGATGGCCGATTGGCGCTGACGGGTCATGTTCCAACCGCCGCTATTCGCGACGCGCTCCTGACGGACGCCGAAGCCATCGCGCCGGGCGAGGTGGACAACCGCCTGCAAGTCGGGTCCGGCCAACCGCTCGGCGATTGGCAGGCCGTGGCCCGGCGTGGCCTGATGCAGCTTGATCTATTGGATGAGGGAACGGTCGAATTGGTCGACTCCCGGCTCCTGGTGCGCGGCGTTGCTGCGAGTGATGAGATCCGTACCCAGGTCATTTCCGATATTGGATCTATTGCTGGATCCTATCGCGGAGAGACCAAATTGCGGGGTGCCCAGTTATGGGCCGCACGCCTCAAGGGGGGCGACCTGATCGTGTCCGGCCAGGTTCGCAGTGTCCAGGAACGGGGTGAAGTGATCGCCCTTGCCAACGAGTATTTCGAGGGAGATGTGCAGGATCGCATGACCGTTGCAGCCCATGACCATCGCAGCTGGATGGATGGCATTCGCCTCGGATTGCCGCATTTTTCAAAGTTTCGGACCGGGCAGATGGCCTTTGATCCGGAGGGCGACGGGTATCGTATCCAGGGTACTGCGACCGATAGCGTATTGTCCTACCTGTCCGAGGATATGGCGGATATCGATGCGTTTGCCGTCGCCATTGATGTTGAGCTGGTGGATGCCGCGCTCGATGAAATCTCCGGCATCGATTTTTCGAGTGATCTTGCAGCCGCGTGCCAGCAGGCCTTCGAGGCCGTCCTTGCCTCTAATGCGATAACGTTTGAAAGCTCTGCGGCCACCATTACCCGCGATAGCGGCGTGACGCTTGATAAGCTCGTCGGTGTTGCGCGGCGGTGCGATGGGCTGTTTCTGGAAGTGCGTGGCCACACCGATTCCTATGGCGAGCGCGCGTTCAATATCCAACTTAGCGAAGCGCGGGCGGCGGCTGTTATAAATTACATGACGGATCGGGGCCTTGCTGCGGACCGATTTGATGCTGTTGGCCTCGGCCCCGATCTTCCGATTGCCACCAATGACACACGCGCCGGGCGCGCCGCCAATCGGCGGATCGAGTTTAATGTGATCGAAGGAGGAGGCTGACGCATGGTCTGGCTCGTAACACATATGTGGCTGGCGCTCTGCATTGCTGCCTTTTTCGGTCTATTGCTTGGGTGGTCGTTCCGTGGATTGCAGCTGAAGGGCGGGGCGCGGCGCGCCATTGTCGAGCGGGATATTGCCTTGACGGAGCTGGAACAGGCGCGCAGCGAGCTCGATGGGCTTTACGCTGCCCAGCGGACCGGGATTGATGCGGCCACAAGCGCGGGAGATACGGCGCTGCGCGCGGAGTTGGAGCTGCGGGAATCAAAACTCCAGGATCTGAATTCGGCGCTCGCCGCTTCCAGACGGGAATTGGAGGATTTGCGCCAATTGAGCGCTTCTGGAGCCGCCGCCGTTTCAGCCACGGCGAGCGAAGAGACCGAACGCCTGGATGAGGGCATTCATGCGCCGAGTGCAGACCTTGAATGGCGCAATCGCTATCTTGAAAGCCGGACCCGCACCCTGCAGGAGCAAGTCTCTGCCCAGGGCGAGACAATGGCGAAATTGACGGCCCGGGTCGGAGCGGCCGAAACAGATCGCCTGGCAGCAATTTCCGCACAGGAAGCCGCTGAGGCCACATCGGCCAGCGCGGCGGAAGCGGCAGCACAACAAGATGTCGATGCCGCCTCCCTCGACACCCTGGCCGCCGAAGCGGAGAAGGCCAAATATCTGAATACCTATCTCCAGGCCCGCATCAGCTATCTGGAGGCCAATCCGATCCAACCGCGTGAAGGTGCCGAGCCCCCAGCGGATGAGGAAGATGCTGCCGACCAAATTGTTGAGAAAGAGGACAGCGGCGACCCCGTTGCCAATGCCGAAACCGGCCAGGCCCTCGCGGATATCGAACAGGAACTTGCCCGCTTGCGCTGGCGCAATCGCTATCTGGAAGGCCGGATCGCCTATATTGACGGTGATGTGGAGAAAGGTGAAGCGAGCGCGGCCCCGATGGAGGCAGGCGGTGTGACACAAGCCGACGAGGGACCGGGTGGCACGGCGGGGCGGTCTGCCGTTGATGGATTTCTTGCTACCGTTGAGAGCGACGGAGCCCTGAGCAAACCCAATATGATCGAACGTCCCGATGATGATGGGGACGATCTGACACAAATTCGCGGCATTGACCCGGCAGCACGCGATGCACTGAACGGTTTCGGGGTATGGCGCTTTTCACAGATTGCCGCCTGGAGCCGGCAAAATGTGGCCTGGGTGAACGATCAGCTTGGTCTGGACGGTCAAATCGATACCGATGGCTGGGTCCAGCAGGCGGATGTTCTGGCCGGCGGTGGCGGATCGGCTTGACGCTGGATGGGCGTTCAACATGCGTTCAGCTCGCCCATCCTATCATTGCCTATGTCAGGATGGGCCTGCTTTGCTAAGCTCACGATCTTGGTTAATATGATGCCCACACACGAATATATGGAAGGGTGAGCGATGGAAGACCGTATCGATATTCCGGATGATGTGCTGGAGACTGCGCCTCGGCTCAACCTGTCCCGCCGGGCGATTATTACAGGGCTCGCCGCTGGAACGGTATTTCCCATTGTTACCGGGTGTACGGTGAACCCCGTTACCGGTGCCAATCAGCTGATCGTACCGGGTTTTGATAGCCAGGCGCTCGCCGCGATGTCGAGCTCGGCCTGGCAGGAGATGAAAACCACGGTTCCACAATCGAGCGACCGGGCGTTGATCCGCCGCGTGAACGATGTTTGGGAGCGCACAGCGCGGGGGCGTTCGGCGGCGCTGCGGGATGTGTATGGCCAGCCATCGACCTATAACCCCAATGAGTGGGAACTGGCGGTGTTCGACACCGATGATGTGAATGCCTTCGTGATGCCAGGCCAGCAGGTTGGCGTCTATCGCGGCATTACCGAACTGACGGAGAATGATGACCAGCTGGCGTCCATTCTTGGCCACGAAGCGGGCCATATTGACGGGCGCCACTCTGCGGCGCGGATGAGCACTCAGATTGTCTCCCAGGCTGCGCTTGTTGCCGGCCAGGTTGCCATCGCCCAGTCCGACGCCCTGCGCCAGTATGGCGGCACAATGGCGGCCCTTGGCGGCGCGGCGCTGCAATTTGGCGTTATCCTGCCCTATAGCCGCAACCACGAGATCGAAGCCGACAAACTCGGCGTCGATTATATGCATAAGGCCGGGTACAATGTGTCCCAGGCACCGCGTCTGTGGGAATTGATGGCTGCCCAGAGCCAGGGCCAACGCCCGCCTGAGTTCATGTCCACCCACCCGGATCCGAACCGCCGGGCAGATGTGTTGCGCAACTATATCAATGCGCGGGGATATGATCTGGTCTA
>JBCBAO010000137.1:0-7546 GCA_038532405.1 Pseudomonadota bacterium
ATATCGCCGCCAGCGGGCCAGCAAGCGCCATGACAAGCTTTGAACTGCCCATCGCTGAACGCCGTGACGATACGAGCACACTAACCGGGATAAATTGCGACAAAATTGACGCGCGGACGCAGGAACAGAAGGACCATGCCGCGAGATCCTGGGTGAAAAAGCAAGAAGGCTGGGAAAATTTCAACCCGGGGCGCGGTGCCCTGGATGGGTTTGTGCGCCCAGCCGAAGGGCCGGTCTCATCACCCTTTGGATTTACAAGACGATATGTCACCGCTGGATGCCCAACCAAGGAACGCCCACATTTCGGCTATGATATTGCAGCCCCTGTCGGTGCGCCGGTTATCGCCCCCGCCGCCGGCACCGTGGTGCTCGCCGATGACGATCTATATTATGAGGGCGGCACTGTTTTCCTGGATCACGGCCACGGGCTGGTTTCCATTTTTCTCCACCTATCGGAGGTCTCTGCAGAGGCCGGTGACGTTTTAGAGGTCGGCGATGCGATCGGAAAAGTGGGGGCTACGGGCCGGGTCACAGGCCCCCACCTTCACTGGGCCGTCAAATGGCGCAATATGACGAGCGATGATCGCGGCGGTGATTTTTACATCGACCCAGCGCTTCTCTTGGAATTGCCACGCGCGTCCGACTGATTAAGCGACGCTCGTTAGGTCTCCGTTTTTGCGGGAGAGTATCCAGTCTGCAAGATCATCCGCCCGCATGGGGTGGGAAATCAAATATCCCTGGGCGATGTGCGCGCCGGCCTCCAAAGCGAGTTTCATCTGAACATCCGTCTCTATGCCTTCAGCGACGACATCCAGCCCAAGCATGGCGGCAAGACGCGCGCTCGTCTCCACGGTTGTCATGGCAAAGGGGTCATCGCTGGCCGTCTGTATGAAAGACTGATCGATTTTCAGTTCATTGAACGGATAGAGCCGCAATTGCTCGATGCTGGTCGCGCCCGTTCCGAAATCGTCCATACTCAGGCGAAATCCGAGGAGGCGGAACCGTGAGAGCACCTCAAGCACATCCATTTCATAGGCGAGGAGGCGGTTCTCGGTGATTTCCAACGTCACGAGGGTCGGGTCGATATCCCGCGCCTTGCACCGCGCGGCGATAATATCCGGCAGGTCAAGATTGGACAGTGTTGACGGGCTGAGATTGAGGGCGAAGGGAACCTCTATTCCAGCCTTCCGCAAGGGTTCGATATCGGCGATCACCTGGTCAAGAATAGCGAGGGTGAAGGCCAGGGTAAGGTCTTCCCGCTCTGCGGCGAGCAAGTAGGGCTCCGGGCTGGTTGAGCGGCGGTTTGGATCATGGACGCGTGTCAGCACTTCAACGCCGGCGAGCCGGTTGCGGCGGAGGGACATTTTTGGCTGATAATAGGGCCGCGCATACCCCTTGATGAGCGCGGTTTTTAGCATGTGGCGTGTTACGGGCGGCACAGCCGGTGCTGTTTCGACCGCGCGGGTGGTCAACAGGGCCTTTAGCTTGTCCTGGGATATGGGTTTGTTGATTGTTCCCTGGATCCGGATACCAGACATTTTGGCCATGGCATGGACCGTGCGGATAATGTCGCTCTTTTCACTGCTCGCAATGATGAGGGCGCCTTTGTATTCGATTTGGGAGAGTTCCCGCACGACGCCGGCCCCGTCGAGTTCCGGCATTTGCAGATCGCAAATGATCAAATCGAAGGACGGTGAGGCATTGGCCACCTTATGCAGCCCCTCCATACCATTGTCTGCAACCACAATATCGGCGACGCCAAGCGCCCGAAGGCTCTCCGCGGCGACCATCTGGAAGATTGGGTCATCATCAATGATTATAGCGGACGACGGGATCATTCGATGATCCTCGCTTCATTTCCGGACACGGGTCCGACCCCGTTGGGCACCGGAATATCCGACGCGGCATAATTGGTTTGAATGACAAGGTTTGGCCCATTGTTCAGTTCGAACGCCTGGGCGATTACAACCGTGTATTCCGACTGGTCGGCAACCGGTGTGTCACCGTCGACGATGAGCTTGTCGTCCGGCAAATAGATCGTGCCCACCAATCGACGTGCATCATTGCTTCGGATCCGATGGCCCTCGACAATTCCCTTGCCATTATTGATCCGCCCTTTGAGGGCATTGTTTGGATCCGCAAAGAAGAGAAGGCTGACCATTTCGCCAGTTTTCGGAGCGGACAGCGAAATGGTGGAATTGGCGAGAATATTGAGTTTGGACTCATCTCCGGTGAGATAAAACCCGACATTCTCCCCGGCCAGGGTGCCATATTTTTTGACCGTAAGCGGACCATCCTTAATGATATAGACGCCGGGTTCCAGCGTCGCATCCCCGCCATCAATATCCAGCCCGCCGCAATAGACACCGGGAGACAGGGTCTCGGTGCCGCTTACGGCCTTGTTGTAGTGATCGCAAACGCCAAAAGATGGCGGGGCGCGATCGGCCAGGGGATCGCTGATTGGAATGGCGTCGGTTATCGGCGGGGTCGACAAACCATTGATATTGCCCTGATAGCCACCGACCATAATCACGCTATCAATGAAAATATTGGACGTCGGTGTTATCCGCGTTGACCGCTGATTGTTGGAATTAACGTAGATTGTGCACGTATCGGCCGTGAGCCTTGAGCGCTGGTTGAGGGTCAAAGCCCGCGGCACCGTTTCGTGCAAAGCAATGAGGCAGATATTCCCGGATTGGCCGGACAGCTGAGCCTTTGCCGAGACCTCCAACACATCAATCTCGCCAAGGGGACTTGGAAAAAACGTTTCAACGGGCCCGAAAACGTTCACGCGAACCGTTTGATCGCTAGGATTGACAACCGCTGTTGCCTTAGCCTGCCGATCGCCGGAGATCCGGCGTACATATTCGGTCGCCAATACTTCGATTTGCGCCGGTGTGGTGCCAGCGACAGATAATTCCTGCACGGTATAAAGCGCTGTACTGTCGGCAACGCTTTGAAGTATTTTTTTTTCGTTCGCGACACGGTTAAAATCGAGGGCGATGCCCATCATCAGGATAATAATTGGAAGCGACACCGCATAAGATAATGCGATCCCTCCCGATATATTCCCAATAAAAGACCTCAACACCCGCAAAACCTGTGCTCTCTTTATATATAGCAACCGTGTTTTCTGTGTCAGAATTTGCTCAAAACTATCAAAAGTCCGTGTTTGAAATTTCTAGAAAATTTATTCGAAGCGTTTGAGGTTTATTGAGGCTTATCTGCTAATTCAGGGTGAGACGTTCGAGGTGGCTTTGCGGTGTCTGACATTCCCTACCGGATAGCTTTCCATAGACTTTTGAGGGTCCGTCTCTCGATTGCCTTGGCGGTGGTTATTTTCATCACTGTAATGATTATTGCGTGTTTTACGGCATGGCAAAGCTTCGACCGTGAGCTGAACAATAAGCGTGCCCTGCTTGTTGGGGCAGGCTCTGTCTATGCGGCCGCCCTTGCAGACCCGGTAGCACAAGCCGACCGCCATAGCGCATTAAGGGCGATGACCGGTGTGCGCGAATTGCCCGGTGTAGAACAGATCGATATTCGACTGGCCGACGGCCAGCCATTTGCACAACTGGGCTCCGGCGCCGTTCTGGTCACCCGCAGTGTTGCCGGGAGCGACATCTCTGCCATCGATCTTTTGTCGACCCAGGACATCCGGGTTGAGATTCCGATCGTAAGCGGCGGGCGCGAGATCGGAACACTTGGCCTGCTGGCAGACATTTCGGATTTGAAGACGGCTGTCCTTCAAACCTTAGCCTATACCGGAGCGATGGCGCTGCTTGCTATTCTGCTTGGGTTTGCCCTCGCCTATCTGATGATCTCGCGTATGACCGCGCCCCTGCGGCAATTGACAGAAACGATGGCGACCTTCGGGGCAGATGCAGCTGCTGAGCTGCCGACGATCCACGCGGGACGGGACGAAACCGGCATACTTGCGACCGCCTTCAATCATATGGTCTCCAGCATTCGCGATCGGGACGCGCAAATTGCCGAGCAAATGGATACGCTGGAAGATACGGTTGCGCGTCGCACACTGGACCTTACCGAAGCCAAGCAAGACGCCGAGGCGGCCAATGCGGCCAAATCGGATTTCCTGGCAACGATGAGCCATGAAATTCGCACCCCGATGAATGGCATGCTGGTTATGGCTGAAATGCTATCGGCGGCCAATCTCTCGCCAAGACACCGCAGATATGCCGATATCATAACCCGTTCCGGGCAAGGCCTGCTGACAATCATCAATGATATTCTGGATCTCTCCAAGATCGAGAGCGGGAAGCTCGATCTTGAGGCACGCCCGGTCTCCCCAGACGAACTGGTGGCGGATATAGCGAGCCTGTTCTGGGAACGCGGCCGGGAGAAGGGACTTCAAATCGCGACGATTGTCCGGGCCGATGTGCCGGAGAAACTCATCCTCGACCCGACGCGCTTGAATCAGGTTCTGACCAATCTCGTCAACAATGCCCTGAAGTTCACCGAAACAGGCGGGGTAAAAATCGATGTCAAAACGGCTCAAAAGGCCGCATCGAAAAAAGCGGTTCTGGTGATCGATGTCACAGACACTGGTATTGGGATCCCCGCGGACAAAATCGAGCACATCTTCGACGCTTTTTCACAGGCCGATCAAACAACGACGCGGCGATTTGGCGGTACGGGGCTTGGACTTACCGTCTGCCGCAGGTTGGTGGATGCCATGGGCGGTGAAATCGAGGCCTCCAGCCACCCGGGAGGTGGAAGCCGGTTTCGCGTAACATTGCCCCTTTTACCCGCCGCGCCGGCCCCAGCTATGGAGCCATGGAAGCTCACGGCGGCTTTGCACCTGCCCGATGGGCAAATCAGATCATCGATTGGTGAAGCGCTCCTCGATTTCGGTTGTAAAATTGTGGACGGCCCTGCTGATTTTCGCTTGGCCACCTCTAAGGGGCTGAAAGAGCTGGACGGCACCGATGGGCCAATTGTCTTGCTCAGCGATATTGGCGATGCGCTCTGTGACACAGCCCTCCGCAAGGGAGATGCCGCAGACCTGCTGCCGGCACCCTTTACCCGCCGGGAGCTTATGGAGCTTCTTGATCGCGTGAAGTCTGGCACGCTGCGCGGCGTCGGCGCCCTTCAAGGGCAATCGACTGAAGAGAGGCTCGGATTGTTCGAAGGTGTGCGCGTGCTGGCAGCCGAGGACAATGCGGTAAACCGGGAAGTGCTGCGCGAAGCGTTGACCACGCTCGGCGTCGTCTGTGATTTCGCCGAGACGGGCATTGAAGCCGTCGAGATGGCGGAGCACGCTGACTATGATTTGATCCTGATGGATGGGTCGATGCCTAAAATGGATGGGTTTGAGGCCACACGGGTGATCCGTAAAAACGAATGTGCGGCTGGGGTTGAACCCGTCCCCGTCTACGCCCTGACCGCAGATGTCGTGGGAACGGGTGAAGCGGACTGGGCCGCGGCGGGCGCAACTGGCTACCTCACCAAACCGTTTACCCTGGAACGGTTGGCGGAGACGCTATCAAGCCTCGGAGAGGACGTTGGGCCGCAAATGCAGAGTATCGAGCCCGGGCCCGACGATAAACTTATGGATGATGAGACAGTACAGCAATTGGAGGCCCTTGGCGCGCCGGGGACGGGCGGGGTCCGCGATAAGGTCTGGGCGTTGTTCCTCGCCCACGCGCCGGAAGGGATCGCCAATCTCAGCGCGCTTGTGGCGCGTGGAGAAGAGGGCGAGCCAGTGGCGCGGGAGGCCCATAAGCTGAAATCCATGGCCTTAAGCGCTGGAGCAGCGAAACTTGCCGGGGGATTGGACCGTTTGGAAACCCTCGCCCACGGCGGCGCCGATACCCCTGCGCTTCTAGAACAAACACGGCAGCTCTCGATGTATTTTTCCGAAACATCGGCCTATATGCGCGCCGCCTCGAATACACTATCGGCGGCCTGACCCGGCTGGTTGGCAATTGGCGATGCGCCGCCCCATATCCCTTAGAGAGATATTCGCAGCGGAGCAGCCCATGCCGGAGTCAGGATCCTTCATCACACTCAGTTTGTTTGCTCTGCTAAATCTGCTGGCCGCATCAAGTGGAGCGATTTTCAAACCGGGTACCTGGTATGAAGCCCTCCAGAAGCCGAGCTGGACCCCGCCAAATTGGGCATTTCCAGTGATTTGGACAATTGTCTTCGCCATGATTACGGCCGCCGGGTGGTTGGTCTGGGAGCAGGCGGGGATCGGTGCGCTTGGCCCGCTCCTGGTTTATCTTATCAATCTTGCCCTGAATGCCGCATGGTCCGGGTTTTTCTTCGGGGCGCGACGTATGGATCTGGCCTTGATCGATGTCGGTCTGCTGTGGCTATCGATTGTTGCATTGATTTTGCTTTTCGCACCGATTTCGACCCTCGCAGCTGGCCTGCTCCTGCCCTACCTTATCTGGGTGAGCATTGCGGCTTTCCTGAACTTGCGCGTTATGCAGATGAACCGCACGGCCCCGGCAGCCTAAGGGTCAACCGGCTCGGCAGGCTGTTCATCTTCGGGCGCTTCATCTTCAGGGCCTGCGCTGGCGCGGCCGCCAAGGTTGAAATCCCGTCTCCAGCGAACATCGAAACGGGCGGATTGGTCGGAAGTGACCTCCGTACCGATCTCCAAATTCTGACGCGGTGTCCAGTCGATGCCTAAGCCGGACTCGCCCCGCGCATCGGTTTGCAGCTGGACATAAACATCCTCGGCAATGTATTTGCCCGCGCCGATTGAAGCTGCGCCGCTATCAGAAACGCCGACCTCCAGGCGATCAACATTCAAGGCATCCTGCAACCGACCGACAGGATCGAAACCGCCGCCGCCAGAAGCAAGACTGGCAACGGCCGCTGCCAGTTGAGCGGCCTGTAGCGGGGTCAACTCCGCCGGAGACCGGCCAAACAACACGCGGGAAATGACCTCATCCTCGGGCAGGTTGGGTTCCGACGTTAGCGAAATATCTGGGCGTGTCGGCTGACCTGTCACAAGAACGGCCGCCGTAAAATCGTCAGCGATCCGTTCTGCGCGCAAAGCGAGGCGCGCTTCTGTTGGATTTCCGTTCAACCGAATGGTGGAGTCCCGAAACACAAAGGTTCGGCCAAGAAAATCCAAATCACCCCGCACGATCCCGGCCTGGCCGATGATCTGTGGCGCAGCGGCTGTGCCTCCGATTTGCGCATCAAGCTGCCATTCGGAGGTTAAGCCTTGCCCTGAAATGAAGATCCGCCTGTCGGCCTCCAGATTTAAATCCAACAGAATATCGAGGGGCGGTTCCGGCTCCGCATCGCTGGTCTGAACAGCGTCGGCGAACCGCACATCCAGGGTCGTGTAGCCAGCCTGCGGCAACTGGCCGAGGTCTATTTCGACCCGATCGAATGTGAGGTCTCCGGTAACTTCCGCCCGATCTTGCCCCTGGGTGAGGGAGAGGTCGCCGGAGAGGATAGCTGTGACGTCACTGCGCTGGAGGGCATCGAGCCGGTTGAGGGAAACCGTGAGGTCCCCGCTGCCGTCATACGCGTACCGGCCCCGCCCGGCGATATTGCCACC
>JBCBAO010000138.1:0-7514 GCA_038532405.1 Pseudomonadota bacterium
CGAAGTGGCCAAATCCCTCCGCAGGGTAACAGGGAAAAGAAACATCAAATTGCTGATTTCGGCGGATCCGCAACTCGCCATGCAGTGCGAGGCCGACGGCGTCCACTGGCCAGAACGGGACAGCCACCGGGCCCGGAAGTGGCCGAGCCGTTTCAACCTCATGACCGCATCGGCGCATTCCCGGCGAGCGCTTGCGAACCTCCAGAGAACAGGAATAGACGCCGCGCTTGTGTCCACCGTCTTCCAGTCGAGCAGCCCATCCTCGGGAACGCCCATGGGACCTATCCGATTTCGCCAATTGGTGCGGGCGAACCAGACGCCCGTTTATGGGCTCGGTGGCGTTGAGGCCGAAAACATGGCGCGCATAGCGAATTTTGCAGGCTTAGCGGGTGTGGAAGGCTTCGATGTTGGATAGACTAAAACTTGAACGCGGATTGAAGGCGTATACCGGTTTCAAGCTGCTGCTCGCTCCATTCGCCAGCTCCGGGGGTCAGATCTTCTGCTCCGAAACTCAGCGCACCGCCAATGCTGAAGCGCGGCGTAATGTTGAATGTCGCGCCGGCAGACATCTCTTCGCGCGGCAGGCCGGTCTCTCCATCACGGCTCGTCAGCGCAAGGCGGAGTTTAAGGCGCTGGCTTTGGGACCAGTTCAGCTCCACGTCACGTTCGGTAAACCCGCCAATATGCTGGCGATTGTCCGCCCCGTCCCGAAAGGTAAAACGCTGATACCACTCTGGAACGGCAACATCGGCGTCGGCGGTTGTGCGGACGGGAAGCTCAGGCTGACTTATACTTTCAGACGACTGGGCAGCCACCGGTGCCACAGCACCGATCCCCAGCAGTCCCGCAAGTATAAGTATTCGTGCGCGCATTCGCTTTATTCTCCACCACGCAGCATATAATGCACGTTTGCCGTTAATCCCAGATTAACAAATCGTGAGATCACTATTTTATAGGCGAAGTGTTATTTCGATCACAGGCCCCAAAGATGACGCGTTTGATTCATTTGATGTTTTTAACACCTGCTCTTCCAACCCTAACGATACCGTGAACCGATCAAAAAGTGGTTTTGCAATGCCAATTTGCCAAGTTTGACCATCAAACCCCGTAAGCGCGTCGAACGAGCGACCAAAAAGCGCCGAACCGACAAAACCGAACCGCTCGATTCGGACACCCGTCGACCACGCCCGATACCGCCCACCAGCATTATCCGTGGTGAGCCAATCGGCTCCGACCTCAATCTGTTTCCACGCAAGCGATCCCCCGGTGCTCCAAACCTCGACGGTCCCGCGGTCAAGCCCTGTGACCTGGCTATCAACCGAAGCGCGGCCATAGGATCCGTGGGATTGAACCCGAACACCCGAAGCCCGGAAACGACGGGAAAAGCTGAAACCAGCTTCCAGGGCATCTTCAAGCTCCGGCTCATCGATACCCGCGACCAAGCGGTCAGGGTCGCGATCAATTCCGCTGACATTGGCCCGAGGCGTATAACTCGCGCCAAGGCGCAACCCCAGGAGCCGCGGCGTTGCATAGCTCACCTTAGCGGACGGGCCGGTCAGATCATTCCGGGTCAAAACCGTTGCAATACCGCTTGTATCAAGCGCCGGATTGATCGCACGATGACGACGGAAAACCGTAGGCGCACCTACGTGGAAACGCCGCGCAATGCCAACATCCCTACCGGCTACGAGTTCGCCATAACCGCCATCTATATAAACAAAGGCCGTTTCCAGAGAGACACGGAATTGATCGTCCTCAAGTTCACCGCCCGCTGTTAAACCGGTAAATGCGCCCCGCAAACTCAAACCGTCTTCGGACAAACCTGGACCGACACGGCCTGAAAAGCCAGCACGGGCCGGATGATCTGCCTGGGCTTTTATGCCCAGTCTCGTGCCGATCTCGGCACCATTGTCCAAAACGCGTTCAAGCTTAAAAGCGGCAGCGAGCTCACCGAGCACGGGCTCACTTTCAAGGGCACCGGCATCGCTGCGGCCAGGAGAGGCGACAAAAATGACATCCGCCTCGACTGCATGTTCCCAGTCCTGAAAAAGAGCGTTTTGCCCAGCAGCAGACATGGACAACCCGCAAGCACAGACCACCATCGAGAGTGTACGAATCATTGACGGACCTTTCGGGTTCACACCAGACACACATGACCACTGGCCCATGCGATCTTGCATGATATACAGGTCGCTCGACCAAAAAAGACTGAATGCCGAGGAACCATAATATGCCATACAGACTTTTGGGGCCGCTTTTGTGCAGCGCTGCCTTGGCGATCACCGCATGCTCTTCCAGCAGCCGGTCGGAAAAAATAGTTGTTGAAGCGGTTGAAGGCGGCGTGAACCCGTATCTGTGGCGCGCCAGCCTGGACACACTCAGCTTCCTCCCCATCGACAAAGCTGACCCGTTTGGCGGGATCATCACCTATGACTGGCAATCCTTCGAAGAAGCGCCAGCTGAACGGGTGAAAGCCACTGTCTTTATACTCGACACACGGCTCCGCGCCGACGGCGTGAAAGTTTCGGTGTTTCGGCAGGAGCGCGCCGAAGGGGGAGAATGGCTAGATGCGTCCGTCGATGCGGACACGCAAATCCAATTGGAAAACAAGATCCTGGAAAGAGCCAGGTCTTTGAAGGCTTCAGAAATCGGCTAACGCCAACACTACCATAATACGCAAGGGACACATGCTGTGACTTCCCGTTATTCTCCGCAAGAGGCAGAGCCACGGTGGCAATCGGCCTGGTCCGATGCCGATATTTTCAAGGCCAAACCCGGCCACGAAGCGGGCGACCAGCCGAAGGCGTATATCCTCGAAATGTTCCCATATCCATCGGGACGCCTGCATATTGGCCACGTCCGGAATTATGCGATGGGCGATGTTGTGGCCCGGCACAAACGCGCCAAGGGATTTAACGTGCTGCACCCCATGGGATGGGACGCGTTTGGAATGCCCGCCGAGAATGCAGCGATGCAGCGAGGCGTCCATCCCGGAACATGGACCTACGAAAATATTGCCGCAATGAAAGCGCAGTTTGCGAAACTCGGGCTCTCCCTCGATTGGAGCCGCGAATTCGCAACCTGCGATCCGGACTATTACGCCGCCCAACAAGCCCTGTTCCTGAAATTCCTGGAAGGTGGCCTGGTCGCACGCAAATCAGCGAAGGTGAACTGGGATCCGGTAGATCATACGGTTCTCGCCAACGAACAGGTCGTCGATGGCAAGGGCTGGCGGTCCGGTGCGCCGGTAGAGCAACGCGAATTGACTCAGTGGTTTTTCAAAATCACCGACTATGCCGATAGCCTGCTTGAAGATCTGCAGACGCTGGAGCGTTGGCCGGACAAGGTGCGCACAATGCAAGCCAATTGGATCGGCCGGTCCGAAGGGTTGCAGATGAAATTCGAGTTCTCTGCCGAAGCAGAGGACACACGCTCGGATGGGATTGAAATCTTCACGACGCGTCCGGACACCTTGTTTGGAGCTTCTTTCATCGCCCTGTCGCCAGACCACCCTTTAACCCTGGCTTTGGCCGAAACGACAGAAGGATTGGCCGATTTTCGTTCAGCTTGCGCTGCTGTCGGCACCTCCGAAGAGGCGATCGAAAAGGCGGAAAAAATCGGCTTCGATACGGGGCTGCGTGTGAAACACCCCTTCCTCGATGGCAAAACACTGCCTGTCTGGATCGCCAATTTTGTCCTCATGGGATATGGAACGGGGGCCATATTTGGTTGCCCGGCCCATGACCAGCGCGACCTCGATTTTGCCCGAAAATACAATCTCGATGTTCGGCCCGTTGTCTTGCCCCAAGGGGCCGATGCAGATGACTTTGATGTTGCGGCGGAAGCCTATACCGGGCCTGGCACGATTTTTAATTCGGACTTTCTGAATGGCCTTCCAATCGAAGACGCCAAACGCGATGCCACGCGCCGGATCTCTGACATGAAACTTGGCGAGGCCAGGATCAATTACCGCCTGCGGGATTGGGGCATTTCGCGCCAAAGATATTGGGGATGCCCAATACCTATTATTCACTGTCGAACCTGCGGCGCGGTGCCTGTTCCGGAAGCGGACCTGCCGGTGGTATTGCCGGAAGACGTATCCTTTGATCAGCCCGGCAATCCCCTCGACCGGCACCCCACCTGGAAGCATGTGCCCTGCCCCACCTGTGGAGAAGCGGCGGTTCGCGAGACCGACACCCTTGATACATTTGTTGACAGCTCTTGGTATTACACCCGGTTCGCAGCTGCCTCCGGAAAAGATGACGCCGGCTATTGGATGCCGGTTGACCAATATGTGGGCGGTGTTGAGCACGCCGTGCTGCATTTGCTTTATGCGCGCTTTTTCACCAGAGCGATGCGCGATTGCGGTTTGCTGGATTTGGCATCTGGGGAACCCTTTGCCGGGCTCTTCACCCAGGGAATGGTCACCCATGAAACCTATCGTGGCGCGGACGGCGAATGGCTCTCTCCGGCGGATATTGAACGACAAGGAGATAAGCTGGTCGATCGAAAAACCGGAGCGGCGGTTGCCGTTGGACCGATCGAAAAGATGTCGAAGTCGAAGCGCAACACCGTTGATCCAGATGCCATCATCAAAGAGTTCGGTGCTGATGTTGCGCGTTGGTTTGTGCTTTCGGACAGTCCGCCCGAACGTGATGTGGAATGGACCCAGTCAGGGGCTGAAGGTGCGGCTCGGTTTGTCCAGCGCATATGGTCACTCTTCGCGGAGGTCCCTCGCGAAGAAACAAAAACACCAACTGACGACACCGCCGCCGCTACGGCCTTGCAGAAGATCAATCACAGAGCCGTCGCCTCAATTGATGAAACAATTGAGGGGTTCCGCTTCAACTCGTCGGTGGCGACCATCCATGAATGGGTCGCCAAGTTGAAGAAGGCCGAAACCGGCGAGGCGTCTCTTATCAGTGCTCGGCTCGAAGGATTGTCCATGCTTGCCCGATGCCTGACCCCCTTTATGCCGCACCTGGCAGAAGAGTGTTGGGCAGCGCTGGGGAAAACAGGTTTGGTTTCTGAAGCGCCCTGGCCAGTTGTCGACAAGGCGTTGCTGGTGGATGATGAGATTGTTTTGCCCGTCCAAGTGAACGGCAAACGTCGCGCTGAAATTCGCGTCGCGCCGGATACAAATAAAGAGGATATCGAAGCGCTCGCCTTCTCCGATGCTGCGGTTGCCTCTCAGATCGATGGAAAAGCGGTAAAGAAAGTGATTGTCGTTCCAGGCCGGATCGTGAATATCGTGGTGTGATGAAATCAATTCTGATCCTCGTTTCATTTCTCGCTTTGACAGCCTGCGGCTTCCGACCGGTGCACACATCCACCGGGCTTTCCGGGGCATCCGCCAGTCAGATCTCAATTCCCGAGATTCCAGGTCGCGGTGGCCATGCCCTTCGCAAAGCCCTACTGGCCGAGTTTGCGACCGGTCTACCGGGTGTTGATTCAGCGACACTGACAATTACGCTAGATGAGTCCCTGGCGCGTTTGTCGATCCGGCCCGATGAAACGGCCGCGCGAAGTGATGCTCTGGCAATCGGTCGGTATGTTCTGGATACGGGTGAAGATGCCATAGCTGGCGAAGCGCGAGCCGAGGCCAGCTTCAATGTGCCGGTTTCTGCATTCGGCGATATTACCTCCCAGACAGATGCTTCGGAGCGGACGATGACCATCCTCGCCCAACGTATTGCAGATGACTTACGGCTAAAATTGGCCGAGCGCGAATGAGGATTGCTGGCCCTATGGCCGCGCGCTTTTGCGCCGATCCAAAACCGGGCACCTGGGCTTTTTTAATATTTGGGGAAGATGAGGGCGTCGTACTCGACGCCGCGATCCAGTTGCGCACGGCGCTTGTTCAGCGACCGGACACCGCTGAATTTATAACGCTAGACGAGGATGAGTTGCGCAAAGATGCGAGCATACTCTTTGATGCTCTGGAGGCGCGGTCGCTCCTGGGGAATGAAAGGGTAATCCGTCTACGGACGAATACGGAGCGCTTATCGAGCGTCCTGCTTGAGGCCATAGCAATCGGTGAAACCGATGCGAACCGGTTTGATACGCGCCTCATTATTACGGCTGGAGGGCTCGCCAAGCGTTCAAAATTGAGGGCGACAATCGAGGGCGCTTTGAACGCCGTCGCCCTGCATTTCTACAATGATGAGGCAGATGACCTAGAGCAAATGGTGCGCCAGTCCCTCGCCTCTTCGGGGGTTCGCATAGAAGACGAAGCCCTCTCGCTTTGGATCGGTGATCTGCCCGGACACCGGGGGTTGGCAAATCAGGAATTGGAAAAGCTGCAGCTTTATGGCTATGGATTGGGCCGCACCATTTCCATTGCGGATATTCGCGCCCTGAGCACAGTGGATGCAGACCACGCCTTGACCGATATTGTCCAGGCTGCCCTGGCTGGTCAGCCTGGTGTCGCGCTGGAAGGTCTCGACCGATTGGCGATTGCGGGCACATCCCCAATCACGATTTTGCGGGCGCTTCAGCGTGAAGCCACCCGCCTGCTACATGCCCACGCTTTAGCCGGCACGGGCGGCGATATTGGAATGAAGCTCCGCCCGCCGGTGTTCAAACAGGCCTGGCCAGCGTTTCGCACACGTCTATCCCTCTGGTCGCCAAAACGATTGGCCCGGTTGATTGAACGGGTTTACGACGCCGAGCATGCAGCGAAAGCTTCGGGCCAAATCGGTGAAGCGGTGGTTCAGCAATTGGTCAGCGATCTTGCCAATGCTGCGGCAAGCGCACGATCTCGCTAATGTCTTTTCGCCGTTAGCCGTCGGCAAACATCATCAAGCTGTTCAAGATCGCGATATTTGATTCGTAGCTCGCCGCCTTCACCCTTGTGACGAATGTCGACGGACAGGCCGAGGGAACGCATCAAGTCATCCTCAAGGGCTTCGGTGTCGACATCTTTCGGATTTGAAGATGCGGGCTTCTCTCCGCCCGGCAAAGGCGGAATGGCACCCTTTGACAAGCGCGCCAGGGCCTCGACATCACGAACGCTCAGGGACTTCGCGACGGCTTGTTCAATGAGCATATCCGGATCTTCGCTACCGAGCGCTGCCCGCGCGTGACCGGCGGTTATCCGACCATTTCGAATATGTTCGCGACCGGCCTCGGACAATTTTAAGAGGCGAAGCGTATTGGCGATATGTGCCCGCGATTTGCCGACACTCTCGGCAAGGCTTTCCTGGGTCCGCCCAAAGCGCTTGATGAGCGCGCCATAGGCTTCGGCTTCCTCTATTGGGTTGAGATCGGATCTTTGAACATTTTCGATGATCCCAACTTCGAGCAACTCCAGTTCATCAGCATCTCGAACCACCGCCGGAATCGATTGGAGTCCAGCCATTCTCGCGGCCCGCCATCGGCGTTCTCCGGCAATGATCTGATATGTCGACCCACCCTTGGGATCCGGACGCACAAGAATGGCTTGAAGCACGCCGCGTGTCCTGAGGGAGTCGGCAAGCTCAGCGAGTTCAATTTCATCGAAATGTCGACGGGGC
>JBCBAO010000139.1:0-7457 GCA_038532405.1 Pseudomonadota bacterium
GTGCAGAACAACCCGATGTGGCGGACCGGACCTTGTGGCGCAGCGGAGATCTTGTGACCATGCGGCTACCCCGCAACCTTCCCCACATTGCAATTGTGTCCGCCCCAGCACGTGGAGGTGGGTTACCGCTCCTTATTCACAATATTGGCCGCGGGACCGAAGAAACGTTCTTTGACTTTACCGATCAGATCTCCCTGACAGCGCGGTTTCGGTATTTCCTGTGAGAAAAAGCTAGCGGGATACGCAAAGCCGGATAAAACGGGCTCCATGAAGATCGCCACTTGGAATGTAAACTCCGTCAAAGCCCGGCTGCCGACCGTATTGGAGGTGCTCAAGGAGATCGACTGTGATGTGGTCTGCCTTCAGGAATTGAAATGCGAGACCGATGCGTTCCCCTATCTGGAGATCGAAGATGCGGGCTGGACCTGCGCCATCCACGGTCAGAAGAGCTATAATGGCGTCGCAATCCTCTCCCGCCACGGACTGGATGATGTGAAGATGGGGTTGCCCGGCGATGCCGATGACGACCAGGCGCGCTATGTTGAAGCGCTTATCATGGCGGAAACGCCGATCCGGGTCGCCTCGCTCTATCTGCCAAACGGAAACCCGGCTCCTGGCCCGAAATATGATTATAAGATTTCCTGGATGGATCGGCTCGTCGCCCATGCAAAAGCCCTTGTTTCAACCGAGGAGGCCTTTGTTCTTGCAGGCGACTATAATTGCATTCCGCGGGCTGAGGATTGTTGGGACCCTGCGGTTTGGGAGGGAGACGCCCTCACCTTGCCCCCAACGCGCGCGGCTTTCCAAAAACTGAAGAATCTTGGCCTCACGGAAGCTTTTGAGGCGGTCGACAATCGCGGGCACATTTATTCCTTCTGGGACTATCAGGGCGGTGCATTTCCGAAGGATCACGGTATCCGCATTGACCATCTATTGTGTTCGCCGCAGGCAGCAGATCGGCTCGCAAGCGTCAGCATTTATCGCGATGCGCGGGCGAAGGAGAAGCCATCGGACCACGTGCCAGTTATCGGAACATTCGCAGACTGACACTGGGTGGACGGGGCAGTTAAACGATCTGTAAGTCGCTCTATTCCCGCGAGTTTGGTATCGAAAAATCGCGCAACGGGGGATTGTTGCGCGATTATTCACCAATTGGGGACGAAAATGGACTTAAATAAATGGAGAACCGTCGCGATTGCGGCGGCGGGTTTCGTATTCTCGGGTACGAGCTTTGCACAAACCGATTTTGAAGACCTTATCAGCGACTTTCCTGGAGGGCGGTTTTCAACCTTTGTCATCCAGGATGTTATATACGGCCGTTGCTTGACGAAACCAGATGGCTACGAAACCGGAGCAAGCGAACCCAACGTTATTGCAAGGCCTTGCTTGCAGGAAGCCACTGTATCTGCCTGTGTGAGCCCGCCGCAAATAAGCATTCCAGGGATACGGCAACCCGAACCGGAGTGCCAACGACCGGGAGAGTTTAAACTCGATAATCGCGTTGTCTGGCAGATGCCAGCCGCGGAGTTTAACACACAATTGAAGGCGGCAAGGACCACATGCCTGACGGATCCAGAACCAGAGGCAGCCCCGGCAGCGGTGGCAAATATCTATAAATGTATTGATGATCCGGGCCAGCAATGGCTACCCTTCGATAGCTCACCGACAGCCCGGCCCATGTCCCAGCATTTTCAGAATGTGCGAACAAATAGGTGTCTGACCCTTGGCCCGGCCTTGGAAAATCCGCCAGGAGTTAAGTCTTTTACCGGAACCACAGTTTATAAGGTGACCATGGAAACTTGCGTCGCTGGTAACCTATCGCAGCGCTGGCGCGTTATCCCGGCGAACATGGTTGATATGTTTATCAATTGACCCGACAGCGATGGTTGCGTTGCGTCGGATTTACTTGCTGGCGCAACGCGAATTGAAAGCTATAAATTCATCATTCAATTGGAGGCCGAGTTGCAGAACCTCGGCCTCTGCCACATCGAAGCTTGCAAGCGCGGCATCGTAGGCCTGGCGCGCAGTATCCGCTTCGGCGGCTGAATCGGCGCTGAAATTGCGGAGCGCTTCGGCATTTTCCCAGGTTTCGCCGGCTGTTTCAGCCGCGAGGGCGAGGGTATCCCGCTCAGCTGATTTGGCCTCGAAGGTCGCTTTTTTCGGACCAAACGAGGAGGCCAGCACTTGGCACTCGCGCGCCTCGTCGGCCGTCAAAGCAACCGCAGGGCTCAATGGGACAGAAGCAATGGCTAAGGCGAGAATCACAAATTTTTTCATAGGCATAGAATTAGGGTCGATTGGGACAAGTCAAAGGCAGCTTTATGCTGATACTATGCCAAAGCCTGGCTGAAGCGGAACTGAACACCCCGTCACTTATCTATCATCTGGCTGTGAAGCGTTTCCAGATAGGGAATCGACGATGTGAAATACAGCGGCAAAATCATCCAATAATTCACGCACGCGTTCGGGATTGTCTAAAGGTGTGAACAGGCTGCCCGGCTCGAACAGATCTGTTCCCTCAATGGCGATGAGCAGGTCCCCCTCCTCGAAAGCGCAGCGTAATTTGCCGCCATGGAACGTGTCTTCGAGCTCCACAAGGTGCTGCATCAGGTCTGGCGTCAGCAAATACCGGCTCTCGACCTGGTCGGTGGTATATACTTCGAAGAGTTTTTCGAACTTCGGATCTTCCAGGCGGGCACGCTTTAAGCCATCGCGCTCGCCGAACCGGTTGAAGATGCCGGCATCGCGCGTGACCAGGGTCCGCCCATGGAACCGCTTCTTGAGCTGAAACCGCAAGCATTGTCCACGAAAAACGGTCACCCATTTGGTGCGGCTGCGCCCGCGGCTATCGGTGGTGCGCCGCCGTTCCTCCAGATGGGCTTCAAAAAATTCAAATGCGACGCCGCTTCGTTCGCCGGTTAGCTCATCTTCAAAATTCGCCCGGTCCCAACTTGGAACAAGGCGGTTGGATCGAAAGCGCGTGAAAGATGCAGGTTGACCAATTGCCTCCAGAAAGCGGAGCGAAAACGCCGCCGCGACCGGCAAGACAAGCAAGCTTTTGGCTTCGCGACCAATCTTGTCGAGGTCTGCCCGCCCATAGGCATAGGCCCCACCGCCCGCGATTAGGCCCAGGAAGGCGAGCTGCGGCATGCCGAACAGGGTAAATCCAGCCAGCGCAATTGCGGCCCCAATAATTACGGCGAGCCACATCCAGAGCTTCGCCTTCTCGGCTGCCTTTACCCGGTCGCCTTCCCGGGCAAGCAAGGCGGGGCGGATCTCATTTTGATAAATCCGGTCAAACTTTGAAAACTCGTCTGGAAGCCCGGCCATGGCTTCAAGAATGGCTGGGTCTATTGGCCCCTCATTGCTCTGGCCACCGACCATTTCAGCCTCCCCCATTCAGATCAAATATCGGCGTAAACATGCCCCTCGCCCGAAAACCCTGGATGGGTGACGGCCCCCTCATGGGCCGGGCCGACGAGGCGAGCGAATTTGTGAATTGCTCCGGATCCATAGACGGTTTGCCTCGGTGTCCAGTTTCGCTTCCGGTCTGCCAGTTCATCCGGCGTCAGTCGCACATCGATCGTGCCTTTGTTTGCATCGATTGTAATGATGTCCCCGTCCTGGATGAGGCCAATGGGGCCCCCTTCGGCAGCCTCTGGTCCGACATGGCCGATACAGAAGCCGCGCGTGGCACCGGAAAACCGGCCGTCCGTAATCAGGGCGACCTTGTCTCCCATGCCTTGGCCATAGAGGGCTGCGGTGGTGGACAACATTTCTCGCATGCCCGGCCCGCCCTTCGGCCCTTCATAGCGGATGACAAGAACCTCGCCTTCTTCGTATTGCCGCGCTTCCACGGCTTTGAAACAGGCATCTTCCCCATCAAACACGCGGGCTGGACCGCTAAAAGTGAGTTTGTCGAGCCCCGCAACCTTCACGATGGCACCGTCTGGAGCGAGCGATCCCCAGAGACCGACAACGCCGCCTGTGGGCGAGATCGGGTTTGACACGGGGTAGATAACTTTCTGGTTCGGATCCCAGTTCACTGCTTCCAGATTGTCGCCCCAGCTCTTGCCCGTCACCGTCATACAATCGCGGTGGATCAGGCCTTCCTCATCAAGGGCCTTCATGAGCATGGGGACGCCGCCCGCCTCACCCATATCCTTGGCGACATAGTTTCCGCCGGGTTTCAGATCGGCGAGATAGGGTGTGCGCTGGAAAACTTCAGCCACGTGGCGCAGCGTGAATTCCACGCCGCACTCATTTGCCATGGCTGGCAAGTGCAGCGCAGCATTTGTGGAGCCCCCCGTTGCTGCGACCACAATGGCGGCATTTTCAAAGGCTTCCCGGGTGCAAAGATCACGCGGCCGAATGTTCTGGATCACCAGGTTCATAACCGCCTTGCCCGAAGCGATGGCGTAAGCATCCCGATCTTCATAGGGCGCGGGCAATGCAGATGAAAGTGGGAGCGCAAGACCGATCGCTTCGGACACACAAGCCATGGTGTTGGCCGTGAACTGGCCACCGCAGGCCCCGTCGCCCGGGCAGGCGATCTTTTCAAGGGCCGTTAGCTTGTCCTCACTCATATTGTTTGAGCCCGCTGCGTGGGCTCCGACGGCCTCGAACACATCAAGGACAGTAACATCCTTGCCTTCAAACTGGCCCGGCACGATGGACCCGCCATAAAGAAATACGCTTGGCACATTCAGGCGCAGCATGGCCATCATCATACCCGGCAGGGATTTGTCGCACCCAGCGACGCCGACGAGGGCGTCATAGGAGTGCCCGCGCATGGTCAACTCCACGCTGTCGGCAATCACATCACGGCTCACAAGGGAGGAGCGCATCCCCTCATGGCCCATGGCGATGCCGTCCGTCACGGTAATCGTGCAAAACTCGCGCGGTGTACCATCGGCGGCCTTAACCCCTTCAGAGACTGCATGGGCCTGGCGCATCAAGGCGGTGTTGCAAGGGGCCGCCTCGTTCCAGCAGGACGCGACACCGATAAACGGCTTCTTGATATCGGCTGTTGAGAGGCCCATGGCATAGTAATAGCTGCGGTGCGGCGCGCGGGCCGGCCCCTCGGTCACATGGCGCGACGGCAGGCGGGACTTGTCCCAAGTCTTGGTCATAATTTGGTTTCCCAGAATTTTTCTGTCTGTCTTATAGGGAGGAATCCGAGTTGTCGCCAATTGTGAAGTGATTTGACACAATCGATCTGAAGACGAGAAACTATCGAACACGATTTAAGATTTTGTTTTTGGCTTTGAACACCGGAGTGGCGATGGGGTGATCTGCTGGCAGATGGCCCTCGCATTCCGGAATATTTTAGCAAATAGATGCGAGGTCTAACAATGTATTTTGGTCTCAAACGAGCAATTATTGGATGCTTGGCAATTGGGCTCGGCGCATCGGCATTCGCTGTGACGACAAGCGATAACCCAATAGTCGACGAGGTCGATGAGCAGCGAACCCTGGACAAAGTCATCACCCGCACGGCACCGCCGGACGAGGACGCCCCTAAAACGGGCCGACTGATCTTTCGCCCACTTCTCTACGCAAATTCACGCCAAACCTTTACCTCGGTGAATGAGGTTGAGTTCGTTTTCACGGCCGTGGAGGAAGACGAGGAAGGCTTTATTCGCCGGTTTGAGGACCAGCAGCGCCAGGACTACCGGGCTGTGATGGTCGTACCCAGTAAGGATTTTGCGTCACGATTTGACCTGAAGGCGGACCGGTATCTCAACCAATTTACGGACCTTCCAGGCGGCACCTATGCCCTGAGTGAGCTGAAATATCGATGGCTTGATAACCGGACCAATACAATCCGGATCGACACTTTTTGTCTTTCCGAAGGGACGATTGCCTTTGATCTGCAAAATGGCGAGACAGGCTATCTCGGTGCGATTGGCATTCGCGATTTGCCGTCGAATACGGGCCGATTTCGACACCATGCTCCGCTAAGGGTGATCGACCAGGATCCGAACACCCTTGTTGGCGAAGCCGGCAGAATAGATGACCTGCAAATCCTGGATTTCAGCGGCGCGCTGTTCGCCGACGATAGCGGCATGTGCGAGGACGCGCGATTTCAGATCAAAGGCTGGCGAACCGCAAGCCGCTAAACCAACCGGCGATCCTATTCGACACCGTAAATCGCCGTCTCTGATCCGTCGGCATCGATCGAGCCGCGATACATGCCCGGCGAGTTGAAAACGTAAGAAACCGTCCCCTCGCCGTCCATGAGGACAACGCCGCCATCACCGCCGAGATCGGCGACCTGCTGCAGGGCATTTTCAGCGGCAGCTTCCACGCTTTCCCCGGCAAGTTCGGCCCGTGCGCAGATCGTTTTGGCAACACCGACGCGGATAAAATACTCGCCATGCCCCGTAGCAGAGACAGCGCAGATACCGTTTTCGGCATAGGTTGCCGCCCCGATGAGCGGCGAATCGCCGATCCGCCCGGCGGCCTTGGCCGTCATTCCGCCGGTGGAAGTTGCTGCGGCAAGATTGCCGTTCAAATCGATCGCAACGGCTCCGACTGTGCCTGAATTGTCAGCGCTTGTCCGTTCGCGCGTTCGGAGGACGCGTTCAAGCGCCATGCGGCGGCGGTCTGTATCGAAGTGGCTGTTCTCGACGAGTTCCAGGCCCTGGGCTTCGGCAAAGTCCTCCGCCCCTATTCCTGAGAACATGACATGGGGGCTATGGTCCATCACGGCGCGGGCGGCAAGAATCGGGTTTTTTACCCGCTTCACGCCGGCCACGGCCCCGGCATCGCGGTCTATGCCGGACATGATGGACGCATCAAGCTCGTGCTCGCCGGTTTCTGTAAACACCGCCCCGACGCCGGAATTGAAGAGCGGGTTATCCTCCATGGGGAGAATTGCGGCCTGGACCGCATCAACGGCGCTGCCGCCCTCGCGCAGGACCTTCGCTCCGGCTTCGAGGGCTTCTTCAAGGGCGGCGCGGTAGGCGGCGTCCTGCGCCTCTGTCAGGTTTTCCTTCAAGATCACCCCTGCTCCGCCATGGATCGCCAGGCGCCAGTCCGGCCGAGCCTCATCGGCACTTGCAGCTCCGACTATGGGAAAAAATGGTTGCGGCGATGTGTAGGCCGGCAAAACGGTACACCCTGCAAGGACAAGCCCTGCGCCCAGCAATCCTATTCGAAACATGCCCTACGCCTTTTCGCTGATTTGTGACGGTCTAACGGTAGCGGGCATCGATCCGCTTGTCATCGTGTCTCATGACGTCAAACTGCTCAGCTGTTCGAGCGCACCAGCGAGCTTGTCGGCTTTTGCCGTCCAGTCCCCGCGGCGGGTGTGTTGCTCTTCGATGATCTCAGGCGGTGCGTTGGCCATGAATTTCTCATTGGCGAGCTTCTTGTCGACACCGGCAATGTCTTTCTGAAGTTTGCCGATTTCCTTTTCCAGCCTTGCTTTTTCCGCCGAAAGGTCAATGAGG
>JBCBAO010000140.1:0-7456 GCA_038532405.1 Pseudomonadota bacterium
ATTCTGGGCGTTAGCGACAATCTTTCGCGTGCCCTGACCGCCCTCGGGGACGATGCCCGCGCAGAGCTTTCCGAAGCTGGCAAAAGCCTGCTTGAGGGCATTGAAATGACACAGAAAGATCTCGTAGCCGTGCTTGCACGCCATGGGGTTACAGCGATTGATGCCGTTGCCGGTGTTACGTTTGATCCAAATGTTCACCAGGCTGTGGCGCAGATTCCGTCCGAGCACCCTGAGGGCACGGTGGCCGAGCCGTTCCAAACGGGTTGGAAGATTGGCGAGCGGACCCTGCGTGCGGCCATGGTGGCTGTCAGCACCGGACCGTCATCTGAAATGTAGCTCGCCCTCTTGAGTGCCGGGCGAGGAACACCATATCGCTCACGAACAGGTGTATTTGCATCAAAATGCTGATATGCCGCCTCATCCAGTGGAACTGCCGTTCGACGGGTGCTGCTTAGCGGGCCTCAAAAAAACTGACCGGCCGTAGCCGAAAGACAAGGAAGACGAAAATATGGGAAAGATCATCGGGATCGACCTCGGAACCACAAATTCATGCGTTGCCGTTATGGAAGGTGGAAACGCCAAGGTGATCGAGAATTCGGAAGGCCAACGCACCACGCCTTCCGTTGTGGCCTTCAATAAGGACAATGAACGCCTGATCGGCATGCCCGCGCGGCGCCAGGGCGTAACGAATCCAGATTTTACCTATTATGCGATCAAACGTCTGATCGGTCGCCTCTATGACGATCCGACCGCTCAAAAAGATAAGGAATTGTCCCCTTTTGAGATCGTAAAAGGTCCAAAGGGTGATGCCTGGGTCAAGGGCCGCGACAAGGATTATGCGCCCCAGGAAATCTCCGCTTTTATTCTTCAGAAGATGAAGGAGACGGCTGAAAGCTATCTCGGTGAGGACGTGACCCAGGCTGTTATCACCGTGCCGGCCTACTTTAACGATGCCCAGCGCCAGGCCACCAAAGATGCCGGACAAATTGCGGGCCTCGAAGTTTTGCGGATCATCAACGAGCCGACCGCGGCCGCGCTCGCCTATGGCCTTGAAAAGGCAGACGGCAAGACGATCGCCGTTTACGACCTCGGCGGTGGTACATTTGATGTATCGATCCTGGATATCGGCGATGGCGTCTTCGAAGTGCTTTCGACAAATGGCGACACATTCCTTGGTGGTGAAGACTTTGACCTGCGCATTGTCGACTATCTTGCCGAGGAATTTAAGAAGAACACAGGCATCGATCTGAAGCTTCAGAAAGATGCGCTCCAGCGCCTGAAGGAAGAGGCTGAAAAGGCGAAGAAAGAGCTGTCGTCTGCGTCCTCCTACCAGGTGAACCTGCCCTTCATTACGATGGACATGGAAACCAAACAGCCCATGCACATCGATCAGCAATTGACCCGCGCCAAGTTCGAAAGCCTTGTCGAGGACCTGATCAAACGGACCATCGAGCCTTGCAAAAAGGCGCTAAAAGATGCTGGCAAGTCGACATCCGATATCGATGAAGTGGTTCTCGTTGGCGGAATGACACGGATGCCAGCGGTCCAGGATGCGGTTGAAAAGTTCTTCGCCCGCGCGCCGCACAAGGGTGTGAACCCGGATGAGGTGGTTGCCCTCGGTGCAGCGATCCAGGCGGGTGTGCTCCAGGGCGATGTGAAGGATGTGGTGCTTCTCGATGTGACGCCATTGTCGCTCGGTATTGAGACTCTTGGCGGCGTCTTCACGCGCTTGATCGATCGCAATACGACGATCCCGACGAAGAAAAGCCAGGTTTTCTCAACGGCCGATGACAATCAGCCGGCGGTGACCATTCGCGTCTTCCAGGGCGAGCGGGAAATGGCCGCCGACAACAAAATCCTCGGCCAGTTCAATCTCGAAGGCATCGCGCCGGCACCGCGTGGCATGCCGCAGATCGAAGTCACCTTTGATATTGATGCCAATGGCATTGTGAATGTCTCGGCCAAAGACAAGGCGACCGGTAAGGAACAGCAGATCACGATCCAGGCGAACGGCGGTCTGTCTGACGATGAGATCAACAATATGATGAAGGAAGCTGAGGCGAATGCTGACGCCGACAAGCAGCGCCGGGAACTCGTCGAAGCCAAGAACAATGGTGAAGCCCTGATCCACCAGACCGAGAAACAGGTCGCCGAACATGGCGATAAGGTCGATGGTCAGGTGAAAACCGATATCGAAGCGGCCTCGGGCGAGCTGAAGACCGCCCTTGAGGGCGAGAATTTGGAAGATATCCAGGCGAAAACCCAAGCGCTGATGACGGCCGCGATGAAACTCGGGGAAGCGATCTATGCAAGCCAACAGGAAGAGGCTGCCCATGCTGATGCCGCTGCCGATGCGGCGGCTGACGCAGACGATATCGTCGACGCTGACTTTGAAGAAGTGTCCGACGATGAGGCAAAAAGCGCGTAAGCGTTTCGCTTATCCATAAATCTCGAAAGCCCCGTTCGGTTGATCCGGCGGGGCTTTTTCTTTCTATAATCCTGTACTCTGCAGCTCACCGGGCTGAGCATCGAGATTTGGCATAGGAACACTTTTGAAAAGCATCGAACAAAGCGTTCAATTAGATAAGGTTGGCGAGCACGAATATTCGGCCCAGTTGACGCCCGATTGGGCGTTGTGGAGCCCTGCCGGCGGATTTCTCACATCTTTGATGATGAACGCTGCTGGCCTTGAAACTGACTTCCCACAACCGATTAGCTTTGGCTGCCAGTTCCTCCGGCGCGCGACATTCAACACAGTCACCCTGCGCGTCCAATCCCTTCGAAGGGGACGCCGCACCGAGGCTTTGCGCGTCGATATGTTCCAGGCCAAGGATCTCATCGCAACGGCGCAGGTCTGGGTAGGGCAAGGCGCTTCAGACGGGATGCAGCACGACGATACCGGTCCACAAGAGCTTCCGGACCCGGAGGCCTTGCCGAAATATGCAGAGATATATCCGGATGATCCAATGCCGCCTTTCTTTGATCGGTTTGACCATCGTCCTATTGATCCCGTTCTGCGGGGTGATGAGACCGCACATCCAGCTGTCCTGAGGGGGTTTTATCGCTTCCTGCCTGCCATCTTGCCGGACAATGCATTCGTGGACGCTGCACGGGCTATGGTGCTGATTGATACGTTTTCGTGGCTTGCGACCTATCCCGCGCATCCCGGCGATGGGCCTTCACCGTGGATCGCGCCAAATCTGGACTTTTATTATCGCTTCCATCGCGCATCGCTGGGGGACGCATGGCTGTTTATGGAAAACCGGGCTGACCTGGCAGAAGGTGGGCTCATCGCCGTGGCTGGTGATATCCGCAATCAAAACGGTGATTTGTTGGTGCGGGGCGCATCTCAGCTGATTTGCTTGCCGCGCCCGGTATGAGTTCCCGCATCAAGTCCGCTGAGTGCTGAAATCACCTCCGGGTTTTGTAGCACGGTCTCTGCGGCGATCAGTCCAGCCTCGCTCCGTTTGCGCCTTAGGGCACTATCGTTCAACAGGGTGATGACGAGGTCTACGAAACTATCCGCGCTGTCGGCTGTTTCGACGATCCCCTCCAGCACATCGCCATATCCGTCTATACCCGCCCCATAGGCTGCGATGGGAAGGCCCATTCCAAGAAACTCGCCAACCTTAATAGAGATGCCACTCATGAGGCGCGTTGGCAGCAGGCCGATCATATCCGGCCCCGCAAAAGCCGTCAGATCCTCCACGCGCCCATGGATGCGTACGGTTTTGGTAAGCAACCCACTATCAAGGTTCGCCCCGACCGGACCAACAATGTTCAATACCGTATCTGGGTTTCGTTTCAGAACGTGTGGCCAAATGTCCTGCAAGAAATGTGAGATTGCGTCCCGGCTGCCTTGCTGGTTGGCTCCTATATAGAGCAGCTCGGCTTGCGGGCGGGCGTGCAGCTTGTCTCTGTAGACCGGCGCAGTTGGGCGAAACCAGATGTGCGCGGGCTTATTGTCGAGGCTTTTAAATGTTTCCAGCTCATTTACTGAGGCGTGGAAGATAAGATCCGCCCCTGTCATCCGCGCCGCCTCTTCTTCGAAACTCGGTGGGTTTGGATAGTCTGAGATCATTCCTCGCGCTTCAAAGAGCGCTTGCCGTGCAGCAAAGGAATCATGAACCAACAGTGCCCGGCCGATATGCCTTGGCAATCGGTGGAGAAGGGGGCCGAGGGAGGAGTATTCGACCATGACAGCGTCCGGCGCTGCGGTGGCTGCCAGGCGCGCCGCCCTGTCAAGCTCGCGCAGCGGCGGTATGGCGGCGAGGTTGGACCAGGGTTTTCGCCAATGGGCGGGGCCGATATTTAGCCGTGACAGGGCTTCCTGCACCAAGCGCCAACCGAACCGTGCCCAGACCATCGGCGAAAGCGCGATATATCGCCCGCCAAGCTTCAAGGTCCCAGGCCAAAGGAGCTCTGTATCCCGCGCGAAGATGTCTGAAACGCTTGCCCAAGGTCGATTTGAGAAAGTGCTTGTCGGCAAGCAGATGAGAGAAAGGCGAAAGCCGGCCTCCTCGGCCAAATCCATCATTCGGCGCAGATAGGTTTTCGATCCCGATTGTTCATCATCCAGGCGTCTGTGGGTAATAATGATAAGGGACTTCATCACGCCTGCTCAGCTATCGCCTTTGTACCCACAAGAAAAACCTACCAAGTTGGAAAGCAAAGCAGGTGCCAGCCTGGCTTTACGCATCCAGGCCAACGAGTGCGCGCGCATAGGCGGTGGCAGAAAAGGGCTGTAGATCTTCTGCACGCTCTCCAACGCCAACGAAATGGATCGGTAGGGCATGGGCTTCGGCGATGGCGACAAGCACGCCGCCTTTGGCCGTGCCGTCGAGCTTCGTCATGACAAGTCCTGTAACGCCCGCAGTATGGCGAAAGGCCTCGACTTGGGAAAGCGCATTTTGCCCAACGGTGGCATCGAGCACCAGGATAACATCATGGGGCGCATCGGGATCCAGTTTTTGGACCACGCGTACCACCTTGGCGAGTTCACTCATCAACTCTGATTTGTTCTGCAGGCGGCCGGCAGTGTCTACGAGAACAAGGTCATAATTTTCAGCTTTGGCCTTTTCGACCGCTTCATAGACCAGCCCGGCCGCATCTGCGCCCGGGGCTTTGGCCAAAACCGGAATTCCGGCGCGTTCGCCCCAGACCGTAAGCTGCTCGATCGCAGCGGCGCGGAATGTATCGCCCGCAACGAGAAGCGCTTTTGCGCCTTGTGCCTTTAACCGAGAGGCGATCTTGCCGATGGTCGTCGTCTTGCCTGATCCGTTCACACCAACGAACAAAACAATGCGTGGACGCGGGCCTTCCGCGAAATCGATGATTTCTTCCCGCGGGGCCATGATCGCGGCGACTTCTTCAGCCAGGGCCGTTTTGATCTCAGGTTCCGAGATTTCCTTGTCAAACCGCCCCTTTGCGAGGTTTGCAGCCACTTTTGCCGCAGCAGCTGCCCCAAGGTCTGACACGATGAGCAGGTCCTCGAGTGCCTCCAACGTCTCCTCATCGAGTTTTTTCTTGGTGAAAACATCGGTCAGGCCACCCGACAGTTTGGATGAGGATCGTTTCAGCCCCGTGGTGAGCTTGGAAAAAAAGCCGGGTGATTTTGTTTCCGCGTCGGGGGAAGCCTCATCTTCTGTCCGGTCGTCTCCGGAAGGTGTTGGGATTGGCTCGGGGAGGGGCGCGTCCGTAGCAGATATCGGTTCAGGGCTCTGTTCATCATTGTCCGCAACTGCCGCCGCGCCATGCGCCACAGCCATATCGTCCACGGCCGCAGCGGAGGCCGCTGATCGGTCTAGTGCATTTCTATCGGTATCTTGCTTGGTGGAGGCCTCATGCCCATCGATGCTCTGCGGCGCGGAGGTGCCATTCTCCTCGGCTTCTATGGCCTGCCCCGCAGCCTCCATCTCGTCCTTTTTTTTCTTCTTTCCGAACCAGAGGATCATAAAACGTGTCCCGCAAGTGTTGTTCCATCTGTGCCGAGTAAACGGACGCGCGCGGTCCGTCCAGCAAGGTGGGATGTATCGGTATTCAGGGTCACAGGCGAAAAGTCCGGCAGTCTTGCCGACCGTTCGCGTTCAACGAGGACATCCGTCTCCCGGCCGATATGGCGCGCAAGATGGCGGCCAAGCGCAGCCGCACCCACATCGCGCAAGACAGCCGCGCGTGCCTTGATGACAGAGCGGTCGACTTGCGGCATCCGCGATGCCGGTGTGCCAGGTCGCGGCGAGTATGGAAAAGCATGCAGGAACGCTATATCCGCTTGCTCAACCAATGAGACCGACTGTTCGAATGCTGCCTCGGATTCCGTCGGAAATCCGGCAATCAGATCCGCTCCAAAAGCAATTTCCGGGCGCTTGGCCCGAAGCCGCTGCACCAAGCCAAGGGCGTCTTCTCTGGAATGGCGTCGTTTCATCCGTTTCAGCACCAGATTGTCGCCATGTTGCAGGGACAGGTGCAGATATGGCGCGATGCGTTCGTCACCGGTGATTGCGTCCTCCAGAGCCTCATCAATTTCGATGGCATCAATGGAGGATAGCCGCAATTGCTTCAGATCTGGCACGAGTTTCAAGATCCGTTGAACCAGATTTCCGAGGGGCGGTATGCCGGGCAGATCGGTTCCCCAACTCGTTAGATCAACGCCGGTGAGAACAACTTCATGGTGCCCTGTGCCGACGAGGGATTTGACTTGCTCGATCACATCCCCGGCGGGGACGGAGCGCGAATTCCCCCGACCATATGGAATGATGCAAAATGTGCAGCGGTGGTCGCACCCATTTTGTACCTGCACATAGGCGCGCGCCCGGCCCTCCATGCCTTCAATCAGATGGCCGGCCGTTTCGCGCACGCTCATAATGTCGTTCACCCGCACTTTTTCCCGGCCGCTCAGTAGGGTCTGCGGAGCCCATGTGTCTGCTTTCATCTTGTCAGCATTGCCGACGACACGCGTTACCTCCGGCATGTCGGCGAACATCCCAGGATCGATCTGGGCTGCGCACCCGGTCACGAGGATCTTGGAATCTGGGTTTTCCTTCGCCGCTTTTCGAATGGCGTGGCGGGTGGAACGCATGGCTTCATTCGTTACCGCACAGGAGTTGATGATGACGGCATCTGTCAGCCCTGCTGCCTCGGCATGCCCCCGCATAACCTCGGACTCATAGGTATTGAGCCGGCATCCAAGGGTGATGAGCTTGGTAGAAGAGGGAGTGTTTTGAGCCATGGGAGGCGCACATTGCGCTTTTGGAGGCAGGTTTCAAGTTTTGGGAGACTTTAGAGGCACATTTGGGCGATAGGAATTATTGAAAAGCAATATATTGCAACCCATGTCTTACCTATGAAAGACGTGCAAAATCACGTTGCCCCACAAATGAAAGCGAGAATGGCGCGGCGCAACTCTCGCAAAAGACCCGCGGCCAATATGAGCCATGACCCCCATGTCCCGATGGGA